>DATJDF010000503.1:0-16048 GCA_035497555.1 Arachidicoccus sp.
ACAACATTCCAAAGTCACTTTTGATAAAGACGAAGTACAAAAAAACTATCCATTGATGGCGGATTTTCTGGCTGTAAAGCATCCGGATTTGAAATCACTCAACTATGAACGTATCATTACGCCGGATACACCGAACACAACACCCCCTAATATTGTTGTGGTCATCTGTGAATCCTTTAGTTACGTCAAAAGTTCCATGTCGGGTAATGAACTGAATCCTACCCCGTATTTTGACAGCCTGAGCAAAGAAGGGATCTTTTTTACGCGTTGCTTCTCCCCTTCTGTCGGTACTGCCAGGGGCGTCTGGGCCGTTATAACCGGCACTCCGGATGTAGAAAGAAGCTCCACTTCGAGCCGTAATCCCGGGGCTGTCAACCAGCATACCATCATCAACGCCTTTAAGGGTTATGATAAAAGCTATTATATTGGTGGCAGCCTGAGCTGGGCCAATATTCGCGGTCTACTTGAAAATAATATCCCCGGCTTAAAAACGATTGAACAACCGGATTATGAGGCACCAAAAATTAATGTTTGGGGTGTAAGTGATAAACATGTTTTTGAAAGAGCCAATAAAGATTTTTCAAAGGCGACCAAACCATTCTTTGCCGTCATACAAACAGCTGACAACCACCGACCTTACACCATCCCGGATGAAGATAAAGCGCAATTCAAATTAGTGCATTATTCACAAAAGGAAGTATTGGAAAACGGGTTTACCAGCCTGGATGAGCTGAATGCTTTCCGGTATACAGATTTTTGTTACCGACATTTTATTGAATCTGCCAAAAAGGAAGCCTACTTCAAGAACACCATTTTTGTTTTTGTGGGCGACCATGGAACCAAAGGCGACGCATCTAAATATTATCCGGATGCCTGGACCAACGGTTCCCTCGTAAATATGCACGTTCCACTACTCTTTTACGCACCGGCCCTTTTCCCGCCAGAAACGCTAAATAGCTTTGCCTCACAGGTGGATTTATTACCGACAGTAGCCGGTCTGGCAAAGGTTAATTATAAAAATACGACGATTGGCCGTGATCTGTTGAGTCCTGATCTTCGGGCACATCCTGAGCGCGATGGTACTTTTATTTATGACCCAAGCAATATAACCATTGGCTATATGCATGATTCTATTTATTACTTCTACAATTTAACCGGCAACCAACCGGCGAAAACTTTCAATATGTACAACAATAATCCGGTACATTTAACTGATTCAGCCGGACATTATTACCGGACGATGACCAATGCGATTTATCAGACAACCAAATATCTGTTATTAAACAACAAAGTGCATTAATAGCTGTAGCAGTATCGGTGAACATCAAAATCTGAAGACTGGGAATCGCTTTACAACACAAAAGCAGCAATAATTGCTGCTTTTGTGTTGTATGGTATATGGTATAACCTATTGTCAGAAGGCTATTTTTTCCTAAAGAAAATCCGCACCGGCACTCCTTTAAAATTAAAATTACTTCTCAGCTGGTTTTCTAGATAATTCTTGTAGGGCGTTTTAATATCATCCGGATAATTTGAAAAAAAGGCGAAGGAAGGCACATGTGTCGGTAACTGCATCACATATTTTATTTTGATGGAATTCCCTCTGACCACAGGCGCATGATAGGATTCAATCGCTTTTAGCATGACATCATTAAGTTTACTTGTTGCGATGCGTTGTTTTTTATTTTCACATACTTCCAGCGCGATCTCAATGCCTTTAAAAATTCTGGTTTTTTCTTTTGCAGAAATAAACACAATCGGTATATCATTAAACGGCGCGATCCGCTTTTTTAGTTCCTGTTCGTAATCTCGGGCCGTATTGGTAGCCTTATCTTCAATCAAATCCCATTTATTGACCAAAATAACAATGCCCTTTCCTTTACGGGCGGCCAGGGAGAATATATTAATATCCTGGGCTGTGATACCCTTTTCGGCATCAAGGACCAGCATACAGGTATCTGCCTCATCCATCGCATTGATGGCGCGAATGACGGAATAAAATTCCAGATCGTCCTTTTCTTTGTTCTTTTTACGGATACCTGCTGTATCAATGAGTATAAACTCCTTTTGGAAAAGATTATAATGGGTATGAATCGTATCTCTGGTGGTGCCCGGAATATTACTCACAATTGTCCTTTCCTGTCCTGTCAAGGCATTTAAGAGTGATGATTTACCCACATTGGGCTGGCCAATAATCGCAATTTTGGGTAAGGCTAATTCATCTATCTCTCCGGACTCTTCCGGCCCCATTAATTCAGTAATACCATCCAATAGTTCACCCGTTCCACTACCGCTCATGCTGCTGATAAAAAAGACCCTTTCAAATCCCAGAATATAAAATTCTGTTGCTTCCAAATACCGCGTGTTGTTGTCTACTTTATTGACTGCAACAAAAACAGGTTTATCTGTCCGGCGCAGCAGGTTCGCCAGGGCATCGTCTAAATCGGTAATACCTGTTGCCGCATCGGTCATAAAAATGACCGCATCGGATTCTTCAATCGCGATTTTAACCTGCTTGCAGATTTCTACTTCAAACACATCAACCGAACCCTGAACAAAACCGCCGGTATCAATCACATTAAATTGCTTGCCGTTCCAATCGGTAATACCGTATTGCCGGTCACGGGTAACGCCGCTGACATCATCTACAATGGCTTTTCTTTCTTCTAAAAGGCGGTTAAAGAAGGTGCTTTTTCCGACATTCGGTCGGCCGACTATTGCGATCGTAAAACTCATAAAATTGGAATTAGGGGTTGATCAAATAAAAAGTAAACACTTTTCACAGGTTCTGATCCGTTTTAAATTAATTATATCCGTATTCTTTCAATTGAGCGTCACTTTCCCGCCATTTTGGGCGGACTTTGATAAACAGCTCCAAAAATACTTTTTGTTCTAAGAACTTTTCAATATCCACGCGGGCAAGGGTGCCGATCTGTTTGATCATTTTACCCTTTTCGCCTATCAGAATCATTTTCTGGGTCTCCCGCTGGACGATGATATCTGCCTGGATTTTTACCAGGCTGGACTTTTCTTTAAAGGTATTGACCAATACAGCAGAATGATAGGGGATTTCATCACCAAATAGCGTGTAGATTTTTTCGCGAATTAACTCTCCGACGAAAAACTTAACAGGCAGATCAGTAATTTCATCTTCATCATAGAAAGGCATTCCTTCCGGTAAGAGTGCCACGATGGCCTGGATCAGGCTGGTAAATATTTTTTGATTGAGGGCACTGAGCGTAACTACTTTTTTACAATAAGGCTGGGCAGCGAAAAATTCCTTCGCTTTATTTACTGTTTCTTTTTCAGCCTTATCAATTTTATTCAGTGCAACAATACAAGGTACTTTTAAATGCAGAGAAGCGAACAGTTCCGCTGCCTCGTTCCAGTCCTCCTGGATATCCAACAGCAAAATGCCTACATCGGCGTCCTCCATGGCACTCTTCACAGAGGCCATCATCCGCTGGTGAAGTTTATATTTAGGCTCAATTATTCCGGGTGTATCCGAGAAAATAATCTGATACTGATCCTTTTCATTCAGAAATCCTTTTATCCGGTGCCTCGTGGTCTGTACTTTGCTGGAAACGATGGCCAGCTTCTCCCCCAATAATCCATTGAGTAGAGTGCTTTTGCCCGCATTTGGCTTTCCAAATATGTTAACAAACCCAGATTTCATGGAACTAAATTAATTTAACGGTGTCTGCTGATCCTTGATGCAAAGTTAGAATTTATAAACCGAACGAAAAAAACAACCCCTGTTTGCCCTAATCTCCTGACATATAACCCCGGGGAAAGCTGATTATAAAGGTCATTTGCAGCTTTGCTATTAAAATATCCTGCAAAACTTCCAATAATAGTCTTTAGATGTCTTAGAAACCTCCTGGTTTTTAACCAAAAAAGCCCCACATAACTGTGGAGCTCTTGTGTGCCTTGTGGCTTTGGTTGCGAGGGGCGGGATCGAACCACCGACCTTCGGGTTATGAGCCCGACGAGCTACCGCTGCTCTACCTCGCGATATAAACTTTTATCAATATGGAGTTTAAGCCGGATCATACTGTGTTTATGCGGTATTACAAACCTGAATGATCTCTCCTTGAATTATTGTCAATTCGCTAATACTATGTCAAATACTTACTATATCCCATTTTCAAAACATCTCTCGCTAATCACTGCTGAATCTCCTTATTCTCTTTTTTCTGCACCTGTTTCTCAAACGGGTTGCAAAGATAATGAGTTAATATTTAGCGGCCAAACTTTTAGGTAACTCTTTTAATAATTCTAAGAGAATGCGTACGCTGACGACTCTTCTCCTGGATAATGCCCTGTGCATCCAGTAGATCAATCCGCACCTGGCCGGATGCATGTACGATTTTTTGATGTTCCATTATAATCCCTACATGGGTAATTCGGCCTTCAGGATTGTCAAAAAATGCCAGGTCACCGGGCCCGGCTTCTTCAAGAAAGCCAATTAAAGTGCCTTTTTCTGCCTGTTGATAGGCGTCTCTTGGCATATTAATCCCAAAGTTTTTATATACCTGTTGCACAAGCCCACTGCAATCTACGCCTGCCGTTGTTCGTCCCCCCCATAAGTAGGATGAATTTATGTAGGGTCCCAGGACACCAAACAAACTTTTCTCACTAAAAGTAAGTTCATTAACCGGATCCACAGGTCCATAATCGATCTCAAGTTCCGCCCAGTTCTGAAGATCCCAAACCGGCGTTCCACCATAAACAACCATCCCTACTTCATTCACCAAAATGTTGGAGGTATCCGGTAAATAACCTAAAAGCTTTGCCTCTTGTACATTTTCAGCACTGACGGTAGTTAACTGACCTGCCTGTACCCAACCCTCATATTGATCAAATAAGGTGCGGATTTGCCAAAAATTCTTTTCTGTTTGCAGTACTTCTGCGAGCTCCCCAAATAATAGCTGGCTAACCATTTCACTTCTGTGAGAGGGTTCTCGCCTGATGGGGATAATGGGAGTCGATCCTATTGCATATTGCATAAATTTACCTAATTTTAATAATGATGATATGGAGAATATCTTATCCACTTCCCTTTAACAGTACTGTTTTATAGCTGATAATTTATGGAATATTCTCAAAATCTGCATCTTACTTATAAACGCCGTACTCTTTGAATAATCCACACCAAAAATACGATGATGCTTATTTGCTCAGCAAATATATGCAGAGTCATGATAATTATTGGCTGGGAATTTTACTGCAGCGTTATACCGTACTTGTTTTAGGGGTATGCATGAAATACCTCAAAAACGAGGAGGAGGCCAAGGACAGCGTACAGCAGATATTCATCTCCCTTTTAAACAATATTGACAAGCACCATATAAATAATTTCAAAAATTGGCTTTATACCGTGGCAAAGAATCATTGCCTGATGCAACTTAGGGGTGCCAGTCATTTTAGGGTAGATGAATTAAAAGAAGAGCTGCTCCAACAGACAAGGGATGAAGGATTGGAACAGGTAGAAGCCAAAGAAAGGTTAATAGGATACGTTGAAGATGCACTAGAGGACCTCAATGAGGCCCAGAAGACCTGTATTACCCTTTATTATCTGGAAAACAGGTCTTATGCACAGATTGCTGCCAAAACGGGTTTTAGCGGTGATCAGGTAAAGAGTTATATCCAGAATGGAAAGAGAAATCTCAAAAACTTAATTATTAAAAAGCAGCAGAGCGATGGCTGAGGACAAAAATACACCTGCCCGTCAAAATGGGCCCAGTGAGAGGGAAATCAAAAAATTGCTCCGCCAGCACCTGCCGGAAGAAGGGAGCGATTTGTCTTCACCCGACCACAAAGGCCAGGATTTAAGCGAAGATTCCTTTTACCAGGATGCACTCGAAGGGCTAAAGCAATTTGAATCTACCGAATCCATCCGTAGTCATAGCGCCAAAATCAATAAAGCGCTGAATAAAAACATACGGAAATCCAGCCGTAAAAAATCACTGCAGCTGGGTCATGTGTTCTGGTACATTATCGCAGTGATTGTGGTCGTGATGATGATCTTATTAGCCTTTGCTGTTATCAGACTCAAAAATTGATACATTTAGCACGCCAATGCGGTGAATATTGCAGCGGATAAGTTACCTTGCAGCCTGGTAACGTCATTAATACAGCGGCAAATAGTATCTAAACATGCAAAAAAAAATCGTAATCATTGGTGCAGGTTTTGCCGGTCTTAAATTGGCCAGAAAACTTTCAAAATCAGATTACCATATCACGCTGATTGATATACACAATTTCCATCAATTTCAACCGTTATTCTACCAAGTGGCCTCTGCAAGACTGGAGCCTACGGCGATTTCATTTCCCCTGCGTCGGATTTTTCAGGGAAAAAGCAATATGAATGTGCGTATTGGTATGATCAAACATATTGACCCCGAAGCCAAAAAAGTTTTTACAGAACGTAATGTTTATGACTATGATCACCTTGTCATTGCTACCGGCTGTACCAATAACTTCTTTGGAAACAAGCGCATCGAGGAGTTTGCCTTTCCGATGAAGTCTACAAATCAGGCGATCGCACTGCGCAATAAAATCTTGCTGAACTTTGAAGCCTCTTTATCTGCCAAAACGCAGGAGGAAAAAGAAGCGTTCAATAATATCGTTATTGTTGGCGGTGGACCCACTGGAGTAGAATTAGCAGGCGCCCTGGCTGAAATGAAATCTAAGATCCTTCCAAAGGACTACCCGCTAATTGATTTTTCCAGACTCCGGATTCTGCTGATAGAAGGAAGCCCCAGTACCCTGTCTTCCATGAGTGAGCAGTCACAGATAAATTCCAGGAAATATCTGGAAGCGATGGGGATAGAAATCCAAACCGACATCCATGTTACTGATTATGATGGCAGAACTGTGACCCTTGGTGATGGTTCAACCTTTCCAAGTAATACACTTATCTGGGCTGCCGGTGTAATTGGCAATATACCGGCTGGAATACCCAAAGAAAATATAACAAGAGGCAACCGTATTGTAGTCGGTGATCTTCATCAAATACCTGATAAACCTGATATTTATGTTATAGGTGATGTCGCTTATATGGAGACCCCTGAATGGCCACACGGACATCCCCAGCTAGCTCATGTGGCAAACAAGCAAGCTGAAAATCTGGCAAAAAACTTCAATGCCATGCAAAATGGGGGCAGTTTGAAGCATTTTATCTATAAGAATCCCGGTACAATGGCAACAATTGGTAAAAGAAAGGCGGTGGTGGACCTGCCAAAACTCCATTTTCACGGAAGATTGGCCTGGTTAATATGGATGTTTTTACATCTGATGTTAATTTTGGGCGTTCGCAATAAATTATTGGTATTTTTGAACTGGACGATCAGTTATTTTACCAATGATTCTACCCTAAGGATCATTTTATTACCGACCAAAAAACAAATAGAATTAGGTCAGCAGTATGATGAACTATCGGTATAATCTGATTGATTCTGTTGGTTCTGTAATAATCGGTCTATAGTTATGCTTGGCCCGGTTTCAATTTCTGTTCTCTTAAAGTATTATGACGCATTCATGCATTTCATAAAAAGAATTTACATACTGGCCCTGGTAATGACCACCCTGTTTACCTGCAATATGCTGCAGGCGCAGGTAATCAATGAAAACCAGACTTATCAGACGGATAATCAGGGGCGGCCCATGGCCGCCAATCAGCAGCAGGGCAATGATTCCCTAAAAATGAGGGATAAATACGAAGATTCCATTACTATCAGTTATCGGTATTTTGATTCTACCCTGGATCACCAAATGGATAGTTCCATTAATGATTTTAATACAAGACTGCCTATTCCCTTCACTTATAATGACCTGGGTAACTTTGGTTCCCCGGCGCAGGCCTTATTATTTACTCCTTACATGAAGCCCGGCTTCGATGAGGGTATGCATTCCATGGATTACTTCCGTTTTACATTAAAAAATACCAGATATTTTACTTCTACCAGACCCTATTCAGAGTTAGGCTACATGCTGGGAGGCAGAGGAGAGCAGTATATTGATCTGCTCCATACCCAAAACCGCAACCGTAATGTCAATTTTACTTTTGAATACCGGCTGCTGAATGCCCCCGGTTCCTTTAAGAATCAAAACAATGCCAATAGCAATTTACGGGCAAATATCTCCGTACAAAGTACCAACAAACGGTATTCTTCAAATCTGATATTTATTCGCAACAGTCTCAAAACAGCCACCAATGGTGGCCTGATTGATCCAGACCACATTAGTGATTTATCTTTGGGCAATCCGTTTGAAGCGGGAGTAAGACTCGGCAACAGTAATACCACCACCAGTAACCCCTTTAACTCTTCGGTCATAACCGGTAATAAATTTACAGATATATCTCTCTACCTGCGCCAATCCTTTGATTTCGGACAGAAAGACTCGGTGGTCAAAGACACTGTAACCTATTATATGTTTTATCCCAGATTGCGACTGGAACACTCCATCTCCTATGGTTCCTATGGTTATAATTTCCATGACGATAATCCAACTTCCGACGATTATCTAAAATATTATAATTTTATTGTTCCTACAGATACCATCCGTTTTGAGGATAATTGGAAAGACATCACCAACCAGTTTGCCATTTACACCTATCCGGACAAAAAAAATAAAAACCAATTTCTCAAATTGCATGCAGATCTACAGATGCTTTATGGAAAACTAGGTCAGAATTACAAACAGAATTACAATAATGTCTTTGTAGGTGCAGAATACAGGAACCGTTCAAAAAATCAGAAATGGAATATTGAATTGTCCGGCAATTTTTATGTAGCGGGTAACTATGCCGGGGACTACAATGGTCAGGCAAGCCTTCGGCGTGATTTTGGTAAAAACATCGGTGGCCTTGAGCTCGGGTTCCAGAACGTAAACCGCACGCCGTCTTTCATTTATAATGCGGGGAATGAAGGCCAGTTTACAACCGACACAGCGGCTGTCACCTATAATGCCCATTCTGATTTCCCGGTAATCGGGGTCAAGGATTTAAAAAAACAGAATTTGTCAAAATTCTATGCAAATTATTACCTGCCGGCACTTGGATTAAAACTATCAGGCAACTATTATTTTATATCTAATTATACTTATTTTAAAGACGTATTTACGGCTGCCCAAACCAGTACCTTGTTTAATGTTTTACAGATTGGGGCAGAGAAAGAAACTCGACTGGGAAAATACTTCCACTGGTATATTGACGGCCACCTCCAACAAAAAGCAGGAGACGTACCATTAAACCTGCCACTACTGATGATCAGGAACCGGATTGCATTTGAAGGCAATTTCTTTAAAAATTTATATTTGGCCACCGGCATCGATATCCGGTATATTTCACCTTATAAAGCGGATAATTATTCACCATTTACCGGACAGTTTTATTACCAGGATGCCACCCGGATCAGCAACCGGCCGGACATCTCCTATTATGTCAATTTCCGCATTAAGCGCTTTAAGTTTTTCGGAGAAATATCTAACCTAAATGCGCTGGATTATAATGGGAAAACCTTTGGGTTCAATCATTATAACTACGTAGCACCTAATTCTCCAGGCCAGGCTTTATGGTTACGCCTCGGTGTCTGGTGGTACTTTATCAATTAATTGAATAATTATGCGCCTTCAAGAAGCCGTTTCACTGCGTCCATTTAATACATTCGCCATTGATGTTAAAGCTAAATTATTTTCTGCATTTGATAGTGAAAGCGCGCTGAAACAGCTATTAGCGGCTTATCCGAATGAAAATAAATGCATCCTTGGTGGTGGCAGCAATATACTGTTCACGAAGAATTTTGACGGATTATGTCTCAAAAATGAAATCCGTGGAATAACGGTAATTCGGGAGGACGAGAATTTTTATTATATCAAAGCTGCTGCCGGAGAGCAGTGGCACCACTTTGTTTTGCATTGCATCGAAAATAATTATGCAGGGGTTGAGAACCTAAGCCTCATTCCAGGATGTGTGGGCGCTTCCCCTATGCAAAATGTCGGTGCATATGGTGTAGAGATCAAAGATGTATTTTACGCGTTAGAAGCCTTGCACATTAAAGACATGACGCCTCGCATTTTCAATAAGGAAGATTGCCGGTTTGGCTACCGGGAAAGCATTTTCAAAAGAGAACTGAAAGGGCAGTACATTATTTTGAATGTAACCTATAGATTAAGGAAAAAGCCGATTTTTCATCTGGACTATGGTGCCCTGGAAGCTGCATTGGAACAAATGCAGGTAGCTACGCCAACAATTGCCGCTGTATCTCAGGCCGTCATTCAGATACGTGAAAGTAAACTACCTGATCCGGCAAAAATCGGCAACGCCGGCAGTTTTTTTAAAAACCCCACTATTGAAACCCAGCAGTTTAATAAGCTAAAAGAAAGCTTCCCAAAAATCGTTGGTTACCCTTCAAAGGATGATCAGACTAAAATAGCCGCCGGCTGGTTGATTGAAGCCTGTGGTTGGAAGGGCTACCGGAAACAGGATTATGGCGTACACCAACATCAGGCATTGGTGCTGGTGAACTACGCACATGCGACCGGTAGGGAGATTTATGCACTCTCCGAACAGATTATAGAAAGTGTTTTTCAAAAATTTGGCATCACCCTCGAAAGAGAAGTCAATATTATATAAATCAAAATTAGCAGGAAATTTATATGCAAGCTCCTATTACACCCCCACAGCCCCATTCCATTATTCCATTAATTATATTCTTTGGAGTAATCCCACTCGCCTTTATGATTTATTGCCTGCGCGATATTGCGAATCGTAAATTTCCGGGTAACGCAAAGCGTATATGGACTGTGCTTATTATCATTTTACCCATGCTTGGCCCCCTACTTTATCTATTTGTCGGTCAATCCAAAGCATTCCCAAACAATTAATATTTGGTCCATACCTGCATGCAGTTTACTCTGCCGGTAACGAGCGTGAAAGGCCAAGACAGCCCCAGCCTAATTTGTCGTGTCAGGATTTAATGCTTGCTCAGGATGCGTACGCAACCGGCTTTTTTTACGCCCATAAAGGAAGTAGATCAGTAGACCGGCGGCCATCCAGCAGAAAAAGACCAACCAGCTTTTTGCAGGGATGGTAATCATCAGATAAAGGCAACAAAGTGTGCCTAATACCGGAATCAGGGAATACCGCTTGATAAAGCTTAAAACAGCCGCAACGACAGCAAATAGTACGAACACGATAAAGAGTATCTCCTCGTAGGATTCTTTGTCAATATTGGAAAACGCCGATAGCAGACGGTCACGGAAAAAATAAATAAATATCGACACGAATAGTGGTGCAATCCACCTTGCAGAAATATAGGGCAACTTAAACTGATCTTTCACTTTCGCGATTTTAGGCAGCGCCAGCACCCCGCTACAAACCAGTACAAACGCAAATAAGGTTCCAATACTGGTCAGGTCTGTCATCAACAAATCATCTATTACCAGACAGGGAAGTCCCACCAGGAGTCCGGTAATAAGTGTCGCAAAACCCGGCGTTTTGTATCGCTTGCTCACATTTGAGAATCTTTTCGGTAGCAGGCCGTCCCTGCTCATGCTCATCCATATACGGGGCTGCCCGATCTGGAATACCAACAGTACACTTGTGGAAGCAGCCACAGCACTTACTGCGACTACTAGCCCTACTTTTTGCATGTTAATCTTATTGAAAACATAGGCCAGCGGATCAGCGACACCTTCAAATTCCTTGTAATTAACCAGCCCTGTAATCACCAGCGCTACCAGTATATAAATAACAGTACAAATAAGTAGGGAGTACAGCATGCCTCTGGGCATATCCCGCCTTGGATTCTTACATTCCTCGGCCGTCGTTGAAATAGCATCAAAACCGATATAGGCAAAAAAGACAGAAGAGACTCCCCTCAGTACGCCTTCCATACCATTCGGTAAAAAGGGTGTCCAGTTACTGGAAGTATCTTCCGCCAAAATCAGATAGAACCCAAATACAACAATAAAAGCCAGTAATACAAGTTTCAGGCCCACCATAAAATTGGCACTCTTTTTACTTTCAGAAATACCGATATAGGCAAGTATGGTTATGACGACTACAATTAAGAAGGCCGGAAGGTTGATAATAAACCGAAGGGCACCTGTACCGGGGGCATTTGTATAAACCAACTGATCCAGTGGCAAGCCGGCCTGCACCGCAGCATCGTACTTTATTTTAGCGGTCTGGTAGCCAATAGTCAACCAGTCGGGCAGGTAAATATGCATGCCGATGAGCAAATTATTAAAGTAGGCGCTCCATGAGATGGCTACTACAATATTGCCGATGGCATATTCGAGTATGAGTGCCCAACCAATCACCCATGCAATTAATTCCCCGAATGTTACATAAGAATAAGTATAAGCGCTTCCGGAAACCGGGACCCGGGAGGCAAATTCTGCATAACATAAAGCCGTAAATCCACAGGTAACTGCCGTTATTAAAAAAAGGAATATAACACCTGGGCCTCCTTCAAATGCCGCCTTGCCTATAGTAGAGAAAATACCTGCCCCAATGACTGCAGCCACTCCCATAAAGGTCAGGTCCCGGACGGTCAATACCTTTTTCAGGTTCATTTCCTGACCGTCTTCCTGTCCTAAATCATATTCTTTCTGAATGGCTTCAATCGATTTTTTCCTAAAAAGTGAATTACCCATTGTATCTTATTGTTGTTGTAATCTTAGTTTGGTCTTTCATCCGGGCTACTGATAGCAGCAAACAGCGCCCTAATGATCCCGCTGCAGCAAATAATTTGTCAGCTCTTGCAGAGGCAGCTTTCGTGAACCCACCACCACTACTTCATCCAGGTGCTTCAATGCCTTACCCGCGTATTCTTCCAAAAGCATTCTCGCCCATTTGTCCACCCCACATTCTTTGTATATGGCCAGCACTTCCTCTACTTTATCAGGCGCAGCCTGCGGATCAGCATCCACCTGCATGAGGTCCTTAAGTCTCTGTCGCTGGGCACCACCCGTCATTTCTAATGCTTTTATCAATAAAAAAGTCTTCTTACCACGCCGAATATCGCCACCGATTTCCTTCCCAAATTTTTCAGGATCACCAAAGCAATCTAAATAATCATCCTGAATCTGAAAGGCGATGCCCAGATTTTTACCAAAGCCGTAGAGCCGGTCACAGTTATTACGGGTGGCTCCGCCTACAATAGCGCCCATCTTGAGACTTGCTGCGAGCAGTACTGATGTTTTGAGTTTAATCATCTGAAGGTACTGCTCCAGACTTACTTCTGACTGAGTTTCAAAATCCATATCATATTGTTGACCTTCACATACTTCCTTCGCCGTCTGGTTAAATAGGGTCAATATCCAGTGAATATATTCACCTGACAGCTTTTCCAGATATTCATAGGCGCGCACTAACATAACATCACCACTCAGGATCGCTGTATTTATCCCATTGCGCACATGCACGGTCTGTTGTCCCCTTCTGATCGGCGCCTTATCCATAATATCATCATGCAGTAATGTAAAATTATGAAAGAGTTCGACGGCACTTGCTATCTGCCAGGTGTCCGGCTGAATATCCCCAAACAACTCATTTCCCATCAGACAGGCAACGGGCCGGATTCTTTTGCCACCGATACCTAGAAAGTATTCAGCCGGCTCATAAAGCCCTTTGGGCATTTCAGGGAAATGGGCATTACTGAATTTTTGGGAAAATTGCTCCGTTAAGGCGATATATGAATGCACTGAATCTCAATTTAAGGGTAAAGTCAATAGGTAATGGCCGCAAAATATTACATTCTCATTTTACAGCAAAATAATTACCATATATGGACACGTTTTTCAGGCGCAATATACATTTTATCTCCCGGCTTTACATTGAATGCCTCGTAAAATGCATCTACGTCCGAGAAGGGGCCGTTGACCCGGTATTTGGCTGGAGCATGCACATCGGTCAGTAATTGTCTGGCCAGTGTTTCCGGGCGTATCTGATAAAGCCAGCCCAGTGCATAACCCATAAAAAAACGCTGTCCCGGGGTAAATCCGCCAATTTTCTTGCCGGATTTATAAGCATCCGTCAGCTTAAACGCATCCCAGCCCAGTAGCACACCTCCTAAATCCGCAATATTTTCACCTAAGGTCGCTTCTCCATTAATGTGCATGCTGTCAATCGGCATATAACTGTCAAATTGTTTAATCATGACCGCAGCCCTTTTATTAAAATTTGCAGCATCCGCCGGTGTCCACCAGTCCTTCAGATTTCCTTTGTCGTCATATTGGCGCCCCTGGTCGTCAAAACCGTGGGTAATTTCGTGACCAATGGTAGAAGCTCCTGCATAGCCATAGACCAGTGCATCATCCAACTGATCATCCTGCATGCCCGGAACCGTAAAAATGCCAGCAGGTAGGACAATCTCATTATTGGCTGGATTATAATAGGCATTATAGGTCTGAGGTGTCATACTCCACTCCTCCCTGTCCACGGGCTTACCCAGCTTATTCACCTGGTATTTATGCCACCATTTTCGGGCAGCCATCACATTTTTAACGTAAGGCTGCTGAATAATGGCCATGTCAGAAAAATCCTTCCATTTGTCCGGGTAGCCCACTTTTTTATGCATTTTACTGAGCTTATCAAGGGCTTTGAGTTTGGTCGCCGCACTCATCCAACTCAGCTGATTAATCCTGTTTTTTAATGCCGTTCTTATATTCTCCACCAGGTCGGTGTAACGTTTCTTAGCTTTTTCAGGAAAATAAGCCCGGACAAATAATTGGCCGAGCGCCTCACCCATGGCATCTTCCTCCTCCTCTAATACCCTTTTCCAACGGGGTTTTTGTGCCTTAAGGCCGCCCATCACTTTTCCATAAAAATTAAAATCGGCCGTTTCAAAATCATTATTGACGTATTTACCGAGACTACGCAGTAGTTGCCACCTCATATATGCTTTCCAAACGGGAACCGGCGTCATAGACAGTGCTCGATCCAGTGCTGTAAAGAATTCCGGTTGGCCTATGACCATTGAATCAACTGCCGGAATCCCCGCCGCAGGCAACCAGTTTGCCCATTTGACCGTTTTAAAGTTCATGTCACTTGCATGCACGGCAATTTTATGGTAATTTTTATAGGGATCTCTTAGATCTGCCAAGGGCCTACTGGCGATGGCGAGTTTTTTTTCCACTTCAAAAACCTGATTGCTGATGGCCTGTGCTGTCGTTTTTTCCGTGCCCGCTAATTGCAGCATTCCTGCAATATGCTGGATATAGGCATTCCGGATGTCAGTGGTTCGTTTGTCTGTCTTAATATAATAATCTCTATTTGGCAGGCCCAACCCACCTTGCATAGCATTTACAACAATCTGGCCGCTGTTTTTATCGTCCTGCCCTATATATATGGAGCACAAAGCATCGACACCGATTGATTTAAGTGCTGCGCTTGCCCTCCAGACATCGGCGGCTGTTTCTATACTGTCCACCATGGACCACTGCGGCGTCAGAACAGCAATGCTCTGGCCGGAAAGCGCAGCACTGTCCATACCACTGCTATAAAATGCGGCTATTTTTTTTGAAATAGGATTATCCGGATGTTTGGTGGACGCTTCATTGATTTTCTTTAGCCTGTCAAACAGGTCCTCCTGCACTTCATATCCTATTCCCCAGCTTTTATAAGCAGCCGGAATCGGATTTTGCTTCAGCCATTTGCCATTCGCATAGGCAAAAAAATCATCCTGAGGGCGAACGGATGTATCAATATGTACAGCCAGTATGTCCCCTTTGGTCTTGTCCGAGTTTTTACAGGAATAAAACAGTAAGATACCTGTCAGGGCAATTAACCATTTTTCCGAGTAATTGTATCTACCCATTTTAAAATAATTTAGATTAAAAGTAGCCTTTTCGCAGCATAAATGGAAAAAACTACCTTTGTTATTGATTCGGAGCTGCCTCGCGGTTATGGCCATAAGAACATGCCAATTGCCTGCCTTTTAAACCAGTGAAGGGCCCACCTTACAGTTGGTTACTGAAAATATCCATCTGGGTGGGTGATTATTAATCAATCCAAGTATAAAAAATTGAATCATCT
>DATJDF010000504.1:0-2017 GCA_035497555.1 Arachidicoccus sp.
ACTGATAAATGGCAAGGTGACTTATCTCTATGGAGTGAACCGTCCTTCTCATGATCCGATCAAAGGAAAGGCGCTTTCCCGTTCTGATATCTTAAAGGATGTACAGACCATTAAACGGTTTAATTTTAACTGTATCCGCACCAGCCATTATCCAAGTGATCCCTATTTTTATGATCTGTGTGATCAGTACGGTATTCTTGTTATTGATGAGGCCAATCTGGAAACACATGGTCTGGGTGCAAAATTAAGTAATGATCCAAGGTGGACAGCTGCCTATCTTGAAAGGGTTACCAGAATGGTGGAGCGCGATAAGAACCATCCAAGTGTCATTATCTGGTCGCTGGGTAATGAATCTGGTCGGGGCCCCAATCATGCAGCAATGGCAGGCTGGGTGCACGATTTTGATATTACCCGGCCGGTTCATTATGAACCGGCGCAGGGAACCCCACAGGTCAAAGGGTATATTCCTTTGGGAGATCCTGGTTATCCCAAACCGGTAGATCATGCTCACCGGCTGCAGAATCCGGTTGACCAACCCTATGTAGATATTGTTTCCAGAATGTACCCGGGGATTTTTACCCCCGCCTTATTGGCGAATCAGAAAAACGGGGATCGTCGTCCGATATTTTTTGTGGAGTATTCACATGCCATGGGCAATTCTAATGGGAATTTGGCAGAATTCTGGGATGTCTTCCGGTCCACTAAAAGAGTGATCGGTGGTTGCATCTGGGAATACAAAGATCAGGGCTTATTAAAGGAAACAAAGGATGGCCGGTCCTATTATGCCTATGGCGGTGATTTTGGGGAGCGTTATTACGATAATTTTACCATCAAAGGTCTCGTCGCCTCTGATGGTCGGCCCAAGGCAGCTATGTATGAATGCAAACATGTTTTCCAGCCTGTAACCTGTACCTGGATAGATTCAGTTGCAGGTCAGGTTCGCATTGAGAATCGTCATGCAAGTCTTTCGTTAAATGAATATCAAATGTGCATCAGTTTACTTCGTGATGGCCGGCAAGCCCAGAGCGTAATAGTTCCCGCACCCGCACTGGCGGCAGGAGAAACCGGCAAATATGATTTGTCCAAATGGCTGAAATTGCCGGATGCAAATGAAAAATCCCGGCATGAATACCTGATCAATATTTCCTTTATGCAGCCGAAGGCTACTGCATGGTCCGAAGCTGGTTTTGAAGTTGCCCGGGATCAACTTCCATTAAGCGCCCCAATAATACCCGGCAGTCCCGATTTTCTGGCAGGCAACTCAAAAGGTAGTTCCCTGTTTAATGATGCCCATAATAAATCTCCAAAGCCAATGAAACTGATAACAACTGATAGCGGTTATTTGATTAAGGGCGCAGATTTTGAATTGAGCTTCAACAAAAGTAATGGAGCGTTGGTGTCATATAAGTGGCGGGGGCGACAGACGGTTTATGCACCTTTGTTACCACATTTTAGCCGGCCGGTAACTGATAATGATCACCGTGGCTGGAAGTCCGATGTGCTGCTAGCCCCCTGGTATCATCCGGAATTGACTTGCACAGGGATAAAGACGGAAAAGCTGAGCCTAAAGGGAGAAAATGTTAATGGAATACAGATAAAAAGTAGTTACCGTTTGCTTAAAGGCAAAGCAGCTGTAGAGGTAACCTACAGGATTGAACCCAGTGGCCGTTTACATGTCGAGGAGCAGTTTACACCTATAGCGAGTGACCTGCCGGACCTTCCAAAACTCGGGATGCAAATGGGCGTCAGACGTAACCTGACTTCAATTCATTGGTACGGCCGCGGTCCACTCGAAAATTATATTGATCGGCGCACGGGCTTCCCGGCTGGTATTTACCATTTGCCACTAAGGAAATTTATGGAGCCTTATGTAGTCCCTCAGGAAAATGGGAACCGCACGGATGTCCGCTGGATGTATTTGGCGGATAGTTCCCGTAGTAGTGGACTCGTTGTGATAGCAGACAGCCTGCTCAGCATGAGTGCATGGCCTTATACGGAAGCGAGTATCGTTCAGGCA
>DATJDF010000505.1:0-3828 GCA_035497555.1 Arachidicoccus sp.
TTGGAAAAGACGTCGGGAATGAAGTTTAACCATGACTTCTATGTCGGGTATTCACCAGAACGAATTAACCCAGGAGATAAAATTCACACACTAACTTCTGTGGTTAAGGTTACCTCAGGATCGACTCCCGAAATTGCGGAGATTGTGAATAATCTGTATAGTACTATTATCACAGCTGGCACACATAAGGCACCTAATATAAAAGTTGCCGAGGCGTCTAAGGCTATTGAGAATGCACAACGTGATGTAAATATTTCGTTCGTAAATGAGTTGGCGCTCATATTTGATCGAATCGGTATTGATACAAATGATGTTTTAGAAGCTGCAGGTACTAAATATAATTTTCTTAAGTATAAGCCTGGCCTAGTAGGTGGTCATTGTATTAGCGTTGATCCTTATTATCTAGCACACAAAGCAACCCAGCTGGGGTATAACCCGCAGGTGATTTTGAGTGGACGTCGGGTGAATAATATGGTAGCACCTTTCGTTGCAGATAAGGTAGTAAAATTGATGATACAAAGTGGGCAGCATAGGATCAAAGGGGCTAAAGCATTAATATTAGGCATTACTTTTAAGGAAAATTGTCCGGATATTCGAAATACGAAGGTGGTTGACATTTATCGAGAGCTACAGGAATTTGGTTTAGAAGTAGATATTTATGATCCTTGGGCAAATGCGGAGGAAGTAAGACATGAATATGGATTGAATGTTCTAAATGAGGTACCAGAAAAGGATTATGCTACGATAATTGTGGCGGTAGCGCATCATGAATTTAAGGAGTTCCCTTTTATTCATTATAGGGAAAAACACGCTATTATTTTTGATGCGAAAGATTTTGTGGATAGGAGTTTAGTGGATGGCAGATTGTAGGCATGACTTTATATCTTACGTTTCGTTTTTTATACAGTTGCGCGTAGGGCATCTTGGATTTTAAAGAATTCATAATTTGGGTGTTAAATTTTAGCAATTTTGTGACGGCGGGGGATCTGGATAGGAGTTCACTAAATTAATTTTGAAGTGATCATATATGCCGAATGCCAGCTCACTAAGATGAAGATCCAGCATGCGCCGGATCTTTGGATATTACAATAAATTGTCAGGCCATTTAAATAGGGTGTTTAGAATTATTATTTTTCGAGTTATAATGTGTTTGATCGCACGAAGGAAGCTTTTCTAGGAAACTTTAACTGAAAAAGGCCTAGTTGTGTGCTAAACACGGCATGGTAAAGTGGTAGGATATAATCAGTAGATTATTATCCCTTTCTATTTCCTTAAAAGGAGTGAAAAGGATGAAGGGAAACAAAAATATTGAATTTTATTTAATAACATGAAGAGAAAAAAAGTTTTAATAGTATTTGGCACTCGTCCCGAAGCGATAAAAATGGCACCCCTTGTAATTGAATTTCAGAAGCATAAAAATGAGTTTGAAACTAAGGTGTGTGTGACAGCTCAGCATAGAGAGATGCTCGATCAAGTGCTTGTTTTTTTTGAAATTGTACCGGATTATGATTTAAATATTATGAAACCAGGCCAGACTCTTTATTCTTTGACGGCGGATATTATTTTGGAGTTGAAACCTGTTTTGGAAGAATTTCAACCGGATTATGTGTTTGTACATGGTGATACAACGACCAGTACCGCCGCTGCATTAGCAGCATTTTATTCTGGTGCCAAAGTCTGCCATGTAGAAGCAGGATTGCGTACTTACAATAAATATGCACCTTTCCCTGAAGAATTGAATAGACAATTAACTGGGAGGATAGCAGAATACCATCTTGCCCCTACTGAATCGTCCAAAGCAAATTTATTGAAGGAGAATATTTCTGAAAGCAATATTGTAGTTACAGGAAATACTGTAATTGACGCACTTTTGAACAGTGTAAAAAAAGTGAAAGTATCAGATGATGATGAGATTAAATATTTAAGGTCCATTATTGATCCGTCCAAAAAAATCATATTAGTGACCGGGCATAGAAGAGAGAATCACGGAAAGGGTTTTGAAAATATATGTGCTGCATTAAAGCAGATAGCCACAGGGCATCCCGATGCAGAGATTATTTATCCATTGCATTTAAATCCGAATGTACAGATCCCTGTAAAAAAGCATTTGTCTGGTATTCAAAATATTAAACTTATTAAGCCATTAGCTTATCCTGCATTTGTTTGGCTTATGGAAAAGTCATATTTAATTATTACCGATAGTGGAGGTGTACAGGAAGAAGCTCCAAGTTTAGGTAAACCAGTTTTGTTAATGCGTGATACAACTGAACGGCCGGAAGCTGTTGATATTGGTACGGTCATTCTAGTGGGGACAGATAAAGATAAAATAGTGAATGAAACAAATAGCCTTTTAGTAAATTTGGATTTTTATAAGTCTATGTCGGCTTTACACAATCCTTATGGTGACGGCAATGCTTGCAAACGTATTGTTGAATTCGTATCGAACCTACAGTGATTATGAAAGTAACTTGTAAATATCCCATCCATCTGTTCCCCTGATGAGTTCAAATAAAACGATAGCTAAAAATACATTGTTTCTTTACTTTCGAATGGTATTGGTAATGGGAGTTACTTTATACACATCTCGGATTGTCTTGAGGGAATTAGGTGTGTCAGATTATGGTATATATTCTGTTATAGGAGGTTTTATTGCCCTTTTTGGCGTATTTGACTCGTCTATGTCCGCCGCTACGCAGCGCTATCTGTCTTATGATATTGGAAAAGGAAATATAGAACAGCTAAAAAAGACCTTTAGTTGCTCATTAACTATTATTATCGGGATTGCATTCTTGGTCTTGCTTTTGGCTGAAACCGTAGGGCTTTGGTACGTGAATTATAAAATGATCTATCCGCCAGAGCGGTCTTTTGCAGTAAAAATTGTATATCAAATTTCTATTTTTACTGCTCTAGTAGGCATTATTCAGGTGCCTTATAATGCGCTGATTATTGCCCGAGAAGATATGAGTGTTTATGCTTATATAAGTTTTGCTGAGGTCTCATTAAAGCTAATAATTGTATTCTTATTAGTTTATTTTGGTAGTGATAAACTAATAACTTATTCTATTTTATATTTTTGCGTCACTGTGATTGTTCGCTTATATTATCAATATTATTGTAGAAAAAACTATAAGGAGAGTATATTTACATTTGTAAAGGATAGAAATTATTACAATGAACTTATTGGTTATTCGGGATGGAACCTTTTTGGCAATGTTGCATATGTGGCGAGAGGACAAGGTGGAAATATGGTGTTGAATTTATTTTTTGGAACGATTGCGAATGCTGCTTACGGGATTACATTACAGATTCAGGGGGCTGTCAGCCTATTTATCAATAATTTTCAACTGGCTGCAAACCCCCAGATTATAAAACTCTATGCCCAGCAAGATTCGGCAAAAATGCAGCATTTAATCAATCAAGTATCTAAATTTTCATTTTATCTTAGTTTTTTGCTGGTAGCGCCCTTCTTTTTTAATATTAACCTAATTTTGGAATTATGGCTAGTTCACCCTCCGCGGTATTCAGCTTTACTTTCGCGTATTTCCCTCCTGTGTGTTTTAATAGATTCTATTTCTGGACCTTTAATGACTGGAATACAGGCAACTGGCAAAATTAAAGCGTATCAAATGGTCGTAGGATGCTTGGTGTTTCTGAATTTGCCTATTTCATACCTTTTGTTTAAATTAGATGTCTTTCAAAGTCCGGAAGTTGTATTTTATGTTTGGTTGTCTATATCGTTTTTGGCATTAGCATTTCGGTTGTATTTTTTAAGAAAAACGCAAGGTTTTCAGTTAGCTATTTTTGTAAAAAGAGTTCTATTTAGAATTT
>DATJDF010000506.1:0-1735 GCA_035497555.1 Arachidicoccus sp.
GAAAAAATGTTTAACAAAGAAATCTATTCATCTCGTCGCTCTGCTTTAGCGTCTAAGGTGAAATCGGGACTTATTTTACTTCTTGGCAATGAAGAAGTGGGTATGAATTTCAGGAGTAACTGGTATAAATTTCGCCAGGACAGTACTTTTTTATATTATGTGGGAATTGATCTGGCAGGTCTGGCCGTCCTGATTGATCTGGATGAAAATAAAACGACTTTGTTTGGCAATGAACTGACGATTGACGATATTGTCTGGACCGGTCCGCTGGAATCTTTAGGTGATTTGGCGGCGAAGACCGGTATACAGGTAGTACGTCCTTATAAAGAACTTGCCACTGAACTCAAGACTGCCAGTTTAAAAAGCCGGGAAGTGCATTTTTTACCTCCATACCGGGATGAACACACCCTGAAATTAAATGAATGGCTGGGCACCACTCCAGCTGCGGCACAGTCCGCTGCTTCCCGCGATCTAATACGGGCCGTGGTCAGCATGCGTGCTTATAAACAACCGGAAGAAATTGCGGAAATGGAAAAGGCGGTAGATATATCTGCTGAAATGCATGAATATTTTATGCGTACCGTAAAGCCGGGTATAAAAGAACTGGAAATCGCCGGAGGTATGCATGGTATGGCTATAGGCGCCGGCGGGGATCTCTCCTATCCGATTATCCTGACCTCCCGGGGTGAAACCCTGCATATCCATGCACGTGATGTCCCCATGCCGGCTGGTACAATGGCTCTTTGTGATGCAGGTGCTGAAACCGCCATGCATTATGCGGGCGATCTGACCCGTACTGCCCCCGTAAACGGCAAATTCAGTCAACTACAAAAAGATATGTATCAATTAATCCTTGATATTCAAATGGCCACTATTGACGCCTGTAAACCGGGTGTTCCTTTCAAAGATGTGCATGCGTTGAGTGGAGAATTATTGTTAGAAGGTCTTAAAGGGTTTGGAATTGTAAAAGGCGATGTAAAAGAGGCGTTGGCACTCGATGCACATACTTTATTTTTCCAGTGCGGTCTGGGACACATGATTGGCCTGGATGTGCATGATATGGAAAACCTCGGAGAGGGATATGTTGGCTATACAGAGTCGGAGAAAAAGAACATGGCATTTGGCTGGAAGTCACTTCGCTTAGGCCGTGCATTGGAGCCGGGTTTTACCATTACTGTTGAACCGGGTGTTTACTTTATCCCGACCCTGATCGATATGTGGAAGGCAGAAAATAAACTGAGTGATTTTATTAATTATACAGAACTGGAAAAATTCCGGGATTTTGGCGGTATCCGTATCGAGGATAACCTGCTTATTACGAAGGATCATTACAGGATCCTGGGCAGTAAAATGCCACCAAAAACAGTTGCCGATATGGAAGCCATCCAGCAGTAGTCCAAATAGAAGATAATTTAATCAAAAAGCCCGGCAATAATTTGCCCGGCTTTTTGATTAATATGTAGATGGTCTCGAGTGGTGATAATAACAGTATCTTCCTTCACCAAGAGTGCCTTTCGTGATAAGCAATTAATTTCTCGTATAAATGTTGTTATTATCTTTTAAAGAATATTTTTATTATAACATTAATAGGACCAGACATGCTGACCCGTCCTAATTTAGCTATACACTAAAAAATTAGTGTATTATGGCAGAAAATTTAGTAATTGAGGAAAACAATGAGAAACGTCCAAGATTTAGTAGGCAATTAATCCTGGAGATTGTTAAATCTATTGAA
>DATJDF010000507.1:0-4009 GCA_035497555.1 Arachidicoccus sp.
TTAATAAAGAATTGTGATTATTCATTTATATATTTTTTTTGTTTGAATCAATTTGAATTTTCTAAATGATGATAGTTAGATTCAGGCATTTTTTAGCGTTTCCAAGTCAAGTTTTACCATACCCATCACTGCCTTCAATACCCGGTCTGCCTTGCCAGGATCGCTGCTTTCGAACCATTTTCCCAATTGACTGGGAACAATTTGCCAGGATATACCAAATTTATCTGTCAACCAGCCGCATTGAAGTTCTTTCCC
The DNA here is from genome assembly GCA_035497555.1 of Arachidicoccus sp. Taxonomy (GTDB): domain Bacteria; phylum Bacteroidota; class Bacteroidia; order Chitinophagales; family Chitinophagaceae; genus Arachidicoccus. The sequence goes on from DATJDF010000507.1 coordinate 256, forward strand.
GCCAACAGACAGTTTATCCCAGTAATAATCAATTTCTTCTTGGGTATCGCAATGTACCATAATGGAAAATGCTTGTGTAAAGTTGGACTGCGGATTGCCGTTGAGTGCCATATAAGCCTGGCCGCCCATTTCGAAGTTTATTGTAAGCGGTTCCGTTTTGTCTTTTGGAGGAGCCACTTTACTGAAGTAGTTCTGCTCAATTTTTCCGTCAGGAAATACACTTAGGTAGAAGTTGACTGCCTCCTGGATATGACCATTGAACCAGAGACAAATAGATGATTTTTGCATGATTTTGCGGTTTTGACTATAAGTTGAGATAGCTAAGAAATCATTCAGAAATTCTGTTGTAGACCCAGGATAAGAATTGAATGATGATAGCTTGTTTTCAATGTTAAAATTCTGAATCGGCTAAAAAAAAATTCCTTATTTTTTGTTTCAACAAAGTTAAGTGGGTTATTTTGTATAGGAGATGTGCATTTACGGCAATTAAAGGGGCGAATTGCGCCATAATATTTTATCTTTATATCATGAAGCGTATTACGATCATTGTTCCGGAAGGTGCGATTCTGGCCAGCCTGGAAGGCTCACGCCAGCTATTTACCCAAGTTAATGGATTCTGTAGCCAGCAGTATCTTCCTCCTTTGTTTGATGTTCAATTGGTTGGACTGAGAATGGATACCCGGGTCAGTGGTGGTTTATTTACGGTAAATGCCCAGTCCACGATAGATCAAGTTGACCAAACTGATTTGATCGTTATACCTGCTATCGATGGTGATATGGATGAAGCTTTGGTCAAAAATGCAGGATTTGTGCCCTGGATACAGAAGCAATTCAATCAGGGCGCAGAAGTCGCCAGCCTTTGTCTGGGTGCTTTCTTATTAGGAGAAACGGGTCTTCTGGATGGCAGAAAATGCGCGACTCATTGGATGGCGACTGCCGATTTTAAAAGGAGGTTTCCTGCGGCTGATTTGGTGACTGAACGAATTATTACCGAAGATCACGGTATTTATTGCAGTGGGGGTGCCTTCTCTTACCTTAACCTGATCCTTTACTTGATTGAAAAATATGCCGGGCGTGATTTGGCCCTACTTTCGGCAAAAGTATTTGCCATAGAAATTGACAGGAAAAGTCAATTACCTTTTACCATATTTAACGGCCAGAAAGTACATGAAGATGAAAGTGTAAAATTGGCGCAGGATTTCATCGAAAATAATTTCCAGGAGCGGATTACAGTTGAACAACTGACGGATCTCGTATCACTGAGTCGCCGCAGTTTCGAGCGGCGATTCAAAAAGGCTACGGATAACACCATACTGGAATACATACATCGTGTAAAAATTGAAGCTGCCAAAAAGCATTTAGAGGGGGATCAGAAGAATGTCAATGAGGTTATGTATGAAGTGGGATATGTTGACCATAAAGCTTTCCGTAGTATTTTTAAAAAAATTACCGGATTATCCCCTGTTGCCTATAAAAATAAATTTCGCAGATATCCTTTGTCGGTAGCTTTGGCGAATTAGCTTAATTCCTTTGCCCTATTATATCTTCATAAATTGATTCTGGACAAAAAAAATCCCACAAAGCTAGAAAACTGTGGGATTGTCTTCAGTTGGTTGTCTGAAGCATTAAATTAAATTTTTACCTTTAAAACCTTTTCGGTTAAAGGATCTCAATAGATTTAGGTGCTTGTTTTACTTCATCCTTCTTAGGAAGAGTGATGTAAAGAATACCATTATCGTATTTAGCTGCAATTTTTTCTGCATCAATCTTTTCATCCAAAGTGAAGGTTCTTTTGAAGCTCCGGGATGAAAATTCCTGACGGTGGAATTTGGATTCGTTTGTTCCCCCTTTTTCATTCTCCACTGTTTCTTTTTCGTAAGAAACGGTGAGCAGGTTGTCATCAACTTTAAGTTTAAAATCCTGCTTCTGTAATCCGGGTGCAGCTACCTGTAACTGAAATTCGTCATTATTTTCCAGCACGTTTACAGGAGGTACGTTGAGGTCTTTTTGGATGTTACCGTTTGTGAGGTTACCAAGTACATCTTCGAACAAATTGTTCCAATTGTTGTAGTCTCTTTTTACTAATGTCATTTTTTATAAGTTTTTGAATGAATGTTTTTTTTAATTCAGATCCAATGTCTAAAGTTCAAAAGGTATACCAGTACAAAAAATGCCCTGTTTTCCCGTCATGGAGGCAGTTACGGCAATTGTTATCTGTCATAATGACTTAATCGCATGATTGCATATGCCATAATGGCGGCTTTTGATTTTCTCCTTATTCATCCAGGCTAGCCCTTTACAATTGGAAACCCTTTGTTTTTTTAAGGAACCCTTATTAATGTGTAACTTTGTAGCTTCATAAAAACAAAATAATTAATTATGTATCCTCAAGAAATAGTCCTGCCAATGAAGGCAGAATTGACCGATAATGGATTTGAAGATTTAAAAACGCCGGAAGAAGTAGACGCCGCTATTAAGCAGGAAGGGACAACGCTGGTTGTGGTTAACTCCGTATGTGGTTGCTCTGCCGGTAGTGCTCGCCCAGGGGTGCTGATGGCTGTTCATAATTCAGAAAAGAAGCCTGATCATTTAGTGACTTCTTTTGCAGGGTATGATTCAGCTGCAGTTAGCCGGTTAAGAGAATATTTGTTGCCTTATCCTCCCTCTTCACCATCGATCGCTCTATTTAAAGACGGTAAACTGGTTCATTTTATCGAGCGTCATATGATTGAAGGAAGATCTGCACAATTGATTGCAGGCAGCCTGATCCAGTCGTTTGATGAAAATTGCTAAAATCCCTTGTACCGCACGCAAGGACAATAAGACACTGGATAGTTCTTATAATCAAAATGCCCGCTCTATAACCAGAGCGGGCATTTTGATTATGGTGAAGAAAGATCGACACGGATGATCCTTCAATGTTATTAGTGACTAGTTATAGGCCGGATTGGCACTTAAAGCCGCTAAATCCTCATTACTATAATCTTTTATTGTATTATAAAGTGTATCTCTTTCAATTGGACTGCGACCAGCCTGGTGAATTAAGGCAACGAGTTCAGCAGTAGAAAGAGAAGGTTTCTGTTCTTCACTGCCGGCCATTGTATAAATTTTGGTGGTGTCATCAATCGTTCCATCCAGGTCGTCTACACCGAAACTCAACGTCAGCTGCGCATTTTGCCTTCCCAGCATCGGCCAATAGGCTTTCATATGTGGGAAGTTATCTAAGTAGAGCCGGGCAATCGCATAAAGACGCATATCTTCTATTACAGAGCTTTCCGGAATATGTGACATGTCGTTATTCTGGTTCCTGAATTTAAGCGGAATAAATGTATTAAACCCGCCGGTTTCATCCTGCAATTGACGCAGTTTTTCCATATGGTCTATCCGGTGCTCATATTTTTCAATATGACCATAGAGCATAGTCGCATTGGAATGCATGCCAAGATTATGTGCTGCCCGGTGAATGCGTAACCAGCCTTCTGTGCCGACTTTATCATGGCAAATCTGTTGCCGGATGTCCGGATGGAATATTTCTGCGCCGCCTCCGGGCAAAGATTGAAGTCCTGCATCTTTTAGCAACTGCATACCTTCTTCGGGCGTAACTTTCGCTTTTCGAAACATATAATCCAGTTCAACTGCGGTATAACCTTTAATGTGAAGCTCCGGGCGGTGCGCCTTGATTTTTTTCATTACATCAATGAAAAACTGCATCGTTAATTTGGGATGGACGCCACCTACGATGTGGACTTCTGTT
>DATJDF010000508.1:0-3479 GCA_035497555.1 Arachidicoccus sp.
AGTACAAGGTGGCTGAATGAATGGACAATACATCAATCAGGCAGATTTTTGACGGTGGTAGAAGTAGAGGCATCGGCAACGGAATCGGTATTTTATTTTTTAAAGGATGCTAATTATAAAAATGTCTTCTTGAATCCTACGGAAGATATAATTGAAAAGTATATATATGAACATGAAGAAACAATCATTGTTAAAACGCTTGTGACAAAAGCGCCTATCCAACAGAAAAAGCATTTAAGTGTTCCTACACTGGAAAAAATATTGGTTGATTTATTTATTGATAAGAAGCTATACGTGCCATTTCAGGGAGGAGAGCTTATAAATATCTTCAACACCGTCTATATAAATTACGGTATCAATATTACAAAAATGCTGAGGTATGCCAAAAGAAGGGGCAAAGGCGAAGCGATGATTGAATTTATTACTAAAAACACTCTTTTAAAAGAATTAGTCGATTAATGATATTGCCAGAATCATATACACCGGATTGGATTAAAGCCAAAAGGAAAATTTATACGAAAAGCGATCCCAGCATCATGGAAAAGGTTATCTATGCCCTTTCTTTGGTGGAACATTTAGTGAAATCCGGGCTGAGTTATACATTTAAAGGTGGGACGAGCTTGCTTTTAATACTTCCGGAACCTAAACGGTTCTCTGTTGACGTGGATATAATTACGACTGAAAGTCAGGAGAAAATAGAAAACATTTTAAAGCAAATATGCCAGGAAGGTGTGTTTCTAAGATATGAACTTGATGAATACCGGAGTTATAAACCTGGAGTTCCGAAGGCTCATTATCAATTGACTTTTTATTCCCAATGGGAGAATGTTGAAAAAAATATTTTACTGGATGTTCTTTTTGAAGAGCATGGTTATCCGGCTGTCATCTCCACACCCATTGTAAACGAATGGATAAAAACAGATGACGCGCATCTCTTGGTATCTATTCCCACAGTCGACTCCATTGCCGGAGATAAAATTACAGCCTATGCACCAAATACAACCGGGATAAAATATCGGGTTGAGTATCCAGACGGTCGCGTTACGGAAAAACAAATGGAAGTAATGAAGCAGCTGTTTGATATTGGAATCTTATTTGACAGATTATCGAATTTGGACCATTTTAAGCAATCATTTAGTGCAACTTCTCTTAAGGAAATGGCTTACAGATCGGAGTTGAACATTACTCAAAATGATGTTTTGTATGATATAATTGATACTTCACTTATGATCGCATCCCTTGGGAAGTTTTTTGATTCAAATAATGATTATCGCCATATAAAAACTGGGCTTAGTCAGCTAAAATCCTATATTTATCAGGGGTCCTTCAGAAGTGATGAGGCGATTTTAGCATCCTCGAAAGCGGCATATCTAGCCGCTATTATTTTAAAAAATTACGATGGGGAAATAAAACGCTGGCAAACTGGCGATAACATTAAAAATTACTTTATTGAACCTGTTGCCTATCAGTTTTTAAATAAACGAAAGAATATTCCGGGCGCACCCCTGTTTTATTGGTATCACAGCTTAAAGCTGCTGGATAAAATTTAAGCAGAGTGAATAATTTAGACACCATATGTCCAGTGAATACGGTACGGTGTTCTTGTTTGTGACACATGTCACCTTTGCTTCAAAATTGAAATGTTGAAGCGTAATCGGGTGGCATGTTTCATTAATGGACCTTCCTTGCCAATGCTTGAATGGAACTCTTTATTAAAGAGTTTGTTGATCGAAGCCTGAATACATAAATTGCTTGAGTGCGCCCGTCATATGATCGCAGCTTACCTTTCATCGGGCTTTTAAATGTTACCGACGAGATTGATTCCTGATCATTTTTTTCGAAGCGTTAATGCTTCGAACGCGTTTAGTGTTTTTTGCTGGCGTGCTATTGCTGCCATTAATTCCAGACTTATAATATTATTAGTACCCCTATTGGAGATTGATATTTTGGAGGACGGCAAGAATAATTACTGTGAGAAGCACAACCACCTTTTATTTTTTCACCCATTTTTTCTTCCTAAACTATGCTTGTTAGCCGTCAAGGCAAGTCCTTTTTGCCAAAAGATTTGCCGAAAAAAAACTATTAGTAATACCAAAGTAGCAAAATTATAAATTCAACTTTTGCACATTTGCTTTTCAATTACCAGCGTGTGTAGAACCTGGTGCAGGATGGGACTCGATCATAAAGTAGACTTCTATTGGCAGTTGGAAGGTTGATGTTTCTAAAAATTCAGTGGTCTAATGTTGTTCCTTTCTCCTGTCTGTAGCAATAGGTTTTGTAAACTATGCGCTGTTTTTGTTATTGTATTCTTTCATTTAAAAAAATAGATATGGCAGAAATTAAAAAAAGAATCTTGAAGTTGAGTCCCGGAAAGCAGGTGCCACTGTATGGAAACAGTATTAGTATTGGCGAGTCCTTAGAGGGTGGGGAAGGTAATATTCCCAACATGCTAGCTTTGCCTTTGGAGCCAGGTTCGGAGCAAAAAATTCAAAATCCTCAACATCTGACAAGAGATGAAATGCTGGAGCTTGTTGATTTCATGACGGGCTTATGGCTGCAGTTAAAGGAGAATATCCGCAGATATGGTCTGGAAGATCCTAAGATCTTCCAGGGAGAATCAGGAAGATAAATCTTCCTGGGAGGCTAGCCTTAAACGTTAAGAATTTGACATTCTTAACGTTTTAAGGCTAGATGAGGCCGTTTTTGTGGGCCTCAGCAAGATGTAGGAATGTTTACAACATTCCATCTTCCCCTGCCTCCGTAGTCGGCGGGGGAGGAGCAAAACCCTTCGTAGTCGGGTTTTGGGATTGATTTATGTAAAAAAATAGTTAGAAATAAGAACACAGAAAAAGATTCGCAAATCAGAATGAAACATTTGGGGACCACTCGGATCAGCCAAAAAATAAATGAAGAACTACGGGAAATGCTGGGCAGTTCCGTTTAACGAACGATGAGTGAACTACTACGAAATATACTGGAAAATCGGAAAATTACGCTTGAATATTATGATAAGACGTTGGATAAAGTGATGCTCGAACTTTCCAGGAGTCGGAAAGAGCTGTAGTCAATTGGTGTAAATATTAATCAGGTTACAAAACGTTTTCATGTTCAGAAATGGGAGGGGTCCATGCTGGTGAATGCGCGAGAAATCGCTGGACTCTATCAGAAAGTCGACGTAAGAGTGCAGCAATTATTTGATCTCATAACCCAAATTTCTCAGAAATGGTTATCAGAATAGCGACGGGAAAGTCGACCAGAGGAGTTCTTGTTTATAATGAAAAGAAGGTGGAAGCGTCAACAGGCCAGCTACTTTTGACGAGTGGGTTTCTTACGGATCCAGATTGTATATTCCGATGATGTTGACCAGGCAATCCGAAGGATGTTGACCACCTAATGGAGAGATTAATATTGAAAGAGCTTTTGGACGATCAAAGATATTAAAGTTACGTGTTCTATCTGTTATTTTTTTTTCTTCGTGA
>DATJDF010000509.1:0-7785 GCA_035497555.1 Arachidicoccus sp.
GGCAATGATATGGTAAATATTTACCGCCCCAGTGAGTGTCAGGATCCCAAGAATGAAGGCCTGTACAAGTGCGAAGGCTTCGATCCTGCATAATGCCTTATGTTTATCCCAGCGGTCTGCATAAACACCCGCAAACGGCGCTAAAAGAAAAATCGGAATTTGTTCGCAAAAACCAACCAGTCCCAATAAAAAGGCGGAACCTGTTAATTGATAGGAGAGCCAGATCATGGCCATTCGCTGGATCCAGGTGCCAATTAATGAAAAACTCTGGCCAACCATAAATAGGCGATAGTTTTTATGTGTAAAGGCAATTTGTCCGGAAATATATCTCCTAAAACTATCTTTTATATGTCTTGTCATCGGTTGGTGTAAGAAGAGATCCTTATTGTTGTTTAAACATTAAATTTAGTTATCTAAAGGTACAAACAATCCAGACCTAAAAAAATTACCTCAAACCAGTATATTATCAATTAACCTAACATTACCAATAAATGCAGCAACAAGTATAATGGCAGTCTGATCCGCTTTATATACTTCAATTGGGGACAAGTCATCTGCATTACATATGGCGACATAGTCACATTTATAAAATCCGTTGGACAGGATTTTGGCGGTAATATCGGCTATCAGGAGACCGGGACTAGCCGTTGCCAGATGATTTTTCCCATAAAGTAAGGCTGAATAGATAATACTTGCCTGAGCTCTTTGCTCATCAGTCAGCCTGGTGTTACGACTGCTTCGGGCAAGCCCGGTGAATTCCCGTAAAGTGGGGCAGGTGATCAACCGGACCTGCTGTCCCGTAAGTTCCAACAGTTTTTTGATAACCATAACCTGTTGATAGTCCTTTTGCCCCATCACAATTATATCCGGTTCAATAATTGTTAAGAACCGATCGATTACTTGACAAACACCCTGGAAGTGGCCAGGGCGGTAGGCGCCTTCCAGCATCGTTTCAACCTTACCCAATGCATAGAGTTTTGGTTGAGAATCAGAAGGATAAATCTCTTCTACTGAAGGTAAAAATAAAACATCGACGCCTTCAGATTCCAAAAGCTGTATATCCCGGGCCGTGGTAACCGGGTATTTATTGAAATCCTCGGGATCATTAAACTGAGTCGGATTTACGAAAATACTGCAAATCGTTAGATCGGACTTGCTGCGAGCCAGCCGAATAAGGGATAAATGTCCTTCATGCAGTGCACCCATTGTCGGTACAAAACCAAAGGTTTTGCCCTGTTTCCGAAAGGCGGATAATTGCTGTTTTAAGTCATTAACCTTTTTAAATATAATCATCGTATTCTATGTTAGACAGGCCGCAAAATACACATTTGAGTTATTTTTGTTACCTTTGCAAACCTATTACGGACAAAATTGGTATAAGAATGTCTAATAAAAAAAGAATTTTATTTATTTCTACCGAAATGTCGCCCTATTTAGAGCTGACAGAATACGCAGAAATTATCAACAAATTAGCTATCAAAAGCAATGATTCAGGTTTGGAAGTACGCTGCATCATGCCCCGATTCGGGGTTATAAATGAACGCCGGCACAGGCTTCATGAGGTAGTAAGACTCTCTGGAATCAATGTGGCGATAGATAATGATGATTATCCTTTACAAATTAAGGTGGCGTCTTTACCCAATGCTAGACTGCAGGTATACTTTTTGGACAATGATGAATTTTTCAAAAGAAAGTTCGTTTTTCATGATGAGAATGAAAAATGGTTTGAAGATAATGGCCTTAGAACCATTTTCTTTTGCAAGGGCGCCCTGGAAACGGTCAAAAAATTCGGTTGGCCTCCAGACATTATTCACTGCAGCGGTTGGATGAGCGGTCTGATCCCGCTGTATATTAAGACGGCTTATAAAAAAGATCCTGTATTTACGAACAGTAAAGTGCTGTTTTCAATGGGTGGACAGACTTTTGACGAAAACTTTAGCAAAGATTTTATCAAGCAGGCAGCTATCAATTCAAATATCAAATCGAAAGATTTAGAAGTTTTCAAATCTGGAGACAATCTGGCCATGAATAAGGGTGGCGCTACCTTTGCGGATGGTGTCATTTTCGCTGGTGAAAACGTTGATAAGAAACTCATTACGGAATTTTCAAAAGCCAAAGGCAAAAAAATATTGCCCTTTAAAGGTTGGGATACCGATTTAACAGAGTATTTAGAATTGTATAACGAGATTGCGCCTTAATATTTAAATGTGCTTTTTTAGCTGGAGAAGTATTTTGTAACAAAAAAGCCTTTAAATTTATCAAAATAATCATAGCAGATAATAAGTGAAGCACAAGAAAATTTGGATAGCAGCCCTTGCAATTGGTACGATAGTCGCATGTACCAAAGAAATAAATACAGAATTGGGGAAGGATTTTATACCTCCAATTGATGGTGTTAATGTAAAAGACACCCTCATTAATATCTATGGCAAAACCTGGGGCGATGATACGGCTGCAGTACCCATTACTTCCATAAATATGCTTGGAAACGCAAAAAGCGCCCTATTTGGGGGAACACAGGCAGCTATTAATGTTCAGATGCAACCTGCAATTGATTCCTTCAGCTTCCCGGTAGGCAAAGATAGCCTTCAGCTGGATTCTGTTGTACTGGTATTAAACACAGGTGGTGTCATTTATGGAGATTCTTCTCAGGCATTGGGATTCAGGGTATTTGAAATCAGCCAGACTGCTCAATTTGATATTAATGATGGTTATCCATATAATACCAGCAAGGAATTTGCTCATGACGGAGAATTGACTTATAACAATGCACCACGGATGATTGATCCGAAGTCTACCAACGACTCTGTCAATAATTTCAAAGATACCACGGCCAATCAGATCAGAATCCGCCTCAACGATAATTTTGGTAACAAATTACTGAAGGATTACACTTTTAATAATGAATACAAGACTGACAGTACCTTTAAACTAGCGTTCAGAGGCTTTCAGATATTACCTGAAAATTCGGGCAATGCTTTGATCCCAATTTCACTGAGTGGTACGAATACCAAATTGGCGATTTATTACAAATACATCAACAGAGACGGTAAAGGAAAGGACACTTCCGTTTCCTATTTCCGACCAAATTCGCTGTCCGCCAGTTCAAATTTCATCAAAAGAGACCGTTCCGGATCTGAACTAAGCGGAACACTCCCGGCCGGTGATATAAATGCCAGCGATAATTTCCTATACTTTGAAGCGACTCCTGGTGTATATTCAAGAATTAATATCCCAGCTTTAAGCAGCTTCCCTAAATCACTACTGTATAAAGCAGAATTGGTATTAACACAGGTACGTGATGACGCGGACGCTGCCGGTAATTTTTATGCTGCACCAAACCTGTTTATCTCAGCCTATGACTCTGTTAACCACAGAAGGCAGAATCTTAGTAAAGATATTACCGCAACGACTTTAAGTTCAGGTTTTGGTTATTATTATGCAACAGACGCTACATCGATTGCCAATATGGGCAGCTATCCGGTAAAAGTACCGAATCCATTGAGTGTGGGGGATTCAATTTACCAATATCATTTGAATATTACCCATCAGGTTCAGGATGTCTTATTAGGCCGGTCTACCAATATGCCGCTCGATATTTATGCACCTGGAACCGGAGATTCACTGTATGAACCGACTATCGGGAAGTATATCAGTATCGGAACCTCAACTTCCAGCGGCTCTTTACTGCCTCTGAACTATCCCGCACTGGGTAGGATCAGGGTTGCAGGACCTGCAAATACCTCAGGTAAAATACAGTTACATATTGTATATTCGCCTATCAAAGAGTAAATTTTTTAAACTAGATCAAATAAATAATATTCAAGATGCCTTATTTATTCACTTCTGAAAGTGTTTCGGAAGGTCATCCAGACAAAGTTGCCGACCAGGTCTCGGATGCCTTAATTGATAATTTCCTGGCTTTTGATCCCAATAGTAAAGTCGCTTGTGAAACCCTTGTTACGACTGGACAGGTTGTTCTTGCAGGTGAAGTCAAGTCTAAAGCCTATCTTGACGTGCAGGAAATTGCGCGTGCAGTGATCCGTAAAATTGGATACACAAAAAGTGATTACATGTTTGAAGCGAATAGTTGTGGTGTGTTATCCGCTATTCACGAACAGTCCGCTGATATCAATCAAGGGGTTGACAGAAAGAAAAAAGAAGATCAGGGTGCCGGCGATCAGGGAATGATGTTTGGATACGCCACAAATGAGACAGAGAATTTTATGCCTTTGGCATTAGATCTTGCGCACTCCTTATTAATAGAACTCGCTGCCCTCCGCCGGGAGAATAAAGCGATAAAGTACCTGAGACCGGATGCCAAAAGCCAGGTTACACTGGAATATGATGATAATAATAAACCTGTAAGAATTGACGCCATTGTCATTTCTACGCAGCATGATGATTTTGATACAGAAGTAAAGATGCTGGCCAAAATCGAAAAAGATATTAAAGATATATTGATCCCACGGATCATAAAGAAATTCCCGGCCTACAAGCATTTCTTCAACAATAAAATAAAATACCATATCAATCCGACCGGTAAATTTGTGATTGGCGGACCGCATGGGGATACCGGCTTGACAGGTAGGAAAATAATAGTAGACACTTATGGCGGCAAAGGCGCTCATGGTGGTGGTGCATTCAGTGGAAAGGATCCTAGTAAAGTAGACCGTTCTGCGGCTTATGCGACCCGACATATCGCCAAGAATCTGGTAGCTGCCGGTGTTGCGGATGAAGTGCTAGTGCAAGTTTCTTATGCCATTGGGGTTGCTAAGCCAATGGGGGTTTATGTAAATACAAATGGTACCTCCAATGTGGAATTGAGTGATGGTGAAATCTCTGAAATTGTCGACAATCTATTTGATATGCGACCTTATTTTATAGAATCCCGCCTGAAATTAAGAAATCCCATATATAGTGAAACAGCCGCCTATGGCCATATGGGCCGAAAGAATGAAATTGTAACAAAAGAATTTGTTTCTCCTGACGGGAAAATAGTTAAAAAGCGTGTTGAGCTTTTTACTTGGGAAAAACTGGATTATGTTTCAAAGGTTAAGAAGGCATTTAATATTAAATAATACCGGACTCTTGTCCTGTTCTTCCATAATATTCAACCGGTGACTTTCCATAAGCACCGGTTTTTTCGTATTTTTGTCTGAAGGCAGAAGCCTTATTCTGTAAGATTAATTAATTGACTATGCACGTTTTTAGGGATATCAACCAATTGCCCAAGTTGAAAAATGCGGTTATTACTATTGGGACATTTGACGGTGTTCACCTAGGCCATCAGAAAATTATAGCACAAATCAAACAGGAAGCAGCGGCTATTGAAGGGGAGACTATTATTATTACCTTTTATCCCCATCCTCGAAAAGTCGTCCATAAAGAACAAAAGCCGTTGTATCTTTTAAACACATTAAGTGAGAAACTGCATTTACTGGAGCAATATGGTGTGGATAATGTAATTGTTGTTCCCTTTAATGAAGCTTTTGCAAGCCAGAGCGCTGCGGCTTATGTGGAGGATTTTCTGGTGGCCAAAATCCATCCGAAAGTTATTATCATAGGTTATGATCATAAGTTTGGGAAGAACCGTATGGGTGATTATAAAACCCTGGAACAATATGGTCAGAAATGTGGTTTTCGGGTAATGGAAATACCCGAGAAGGTACTCGATGAAGTAACAATTAGTTCTACCCGGATCAGAGAAGCCATCAGAAATGGCAATATTGATCAGGCAAATGAATATTTAGGGCACCCATATAGCATTTCCGGCAGCGTTGTAAAAGGAAATCAGCTGGGTCGGACTATTGGGTATCCAACGGCGAATATACATATTGTGGATGCGGATAAATTATTACCGGCTAATGGTGTCTATGCGGTACGCGTTAAGGATCAAAATGACGATTTATATCAGGGCATGCTCAATATAGGAGTAAGGCCCACTATCGATGGAAAGGCGTTAACGACAGAAGTCCATATTTTTGAGTTCTCAAAGGATATTTATGGGCAGCATCTTGAGCTACAATTAATCGCCAGATTACGCAATGAACAAAAGTTCAGCGGACTGGAAGCTTTAAAGGCGCAATTAAACAGGGATGCGGCAGCAGCGAAGCTTGCACTGCAGCTGTCCAATTAGGACTTCTCCAATTGAGTAGTATGCATAAAACAATTGCACCAATATTTCAGGGGCCTTTCAAGGAGCATAGGATTATTCTCCCGATAATAACTTAGTCCAATTGTGCCTGGCTTAATTTCACTATTATGCTAATTGCACGGCCAGGAATGTTTAAAGAGGACATTATCTGTCCTTTTTGAGACATTCAATCTCTTTTTTCAATACCTGAATTTCCCTGTTTAATTCAGTTTTTTCCTTTTCAAAAAATTCAACCAGTTTATCGAGTGAATTGAATGATTGATGAATCGTTGAATTAATGGGTTGATTAATCGCACCCGAAAATTTGCTGTTATGATTGGTATAATTGTTATCCATAATTTTTATGGCCATATCCCAATCCAGCGTTTTAATGGCTTCTTTAGAGGTTTCAAGGATCTCAGCTATCTGTTGAAGTAATTCTTCATCATCTATTGTATCCTTGTCTTCAATGGTTGAAACCAATTGTTGGCTAAAAGATTTGTTGCGTTTTTCTTCAAGTTCGAGCGCAAGTACTGTCTGACTCATTTTGCGTAAACGCCTAAATCTTTGAATGTTTTGTCCCATATGTATGGAACGATTGGCAAAAGCATTTTCCATATTATAATATTTACAAGCGGTGCAAAGATATAAAAATTTGTCTGAAAGCAAAATAATGCGGAAGGTGTAAAATACGGTTGCTTAATGGTAGGTTACACTTCTTCGGCGTCGTTTCTTTGCTGGTAACAAAAAAATACTTGCCATGAAATTTAGATTGCCCTACAAAAGAAAGCAATTGGACTATATCCTCTCTTCCTGCTGGTATAAGGAAGTAATTACTGATCCACGTCAGACCTTTGCTGAAGCCTTCCTTTTTATGGATATTTTCGGGTTCCGTCGGTTGTTCAAGGAAGTATTAAGAGCGACCCTTCCAGGAGCTTCCTATACACCAAATATGATTGCTGACCTGATCTGCGAGTTTAAAATAATAGAATCGGTTATTAATGCAGCCTACATTATCAATAGAGATCAATTAAAATGTTCGATTGAAACGGACTCAAACGAATTGTCGAATAATTTTGTTTATTATGGGGAGCATTACGGTTCGTTGGAGTGGGACTACTTCCCCCGGTCTTTATCGAGAAGCGAATTTATGAACCCTTATCTTACTTTTGAACGTTTTTTTGAATACAGGAATTTGAAGCAATGGAAAGCCTACCTGCTTGAAACGATGGAAACGGCAACTGTTAAGGAAAAGGGTGGCAGAGGCCTGGATTTGATAGAGATTTATTTTCAACTTACAAAATTATTTGAAGCAGCATGCCTGGTTGATATCAGAGAAAACAAACATGACCATGGAATGCTTAAAAGTAGTTTTTCATAAGAAGGGCGTGTTTTTGGGAAAGGACAAAGAAGAATATTAATCGGTATTGAAGAGAATATTGGCAGAGAATATGGATAACAACCAAAGAGATAAAATAGCGCCTTGTACGAATATTGCTTTGGATTCGGAGGATGTCGAACTACAGCAGTCCGAGGAGTGGGAGCGCAGGATTCGTTTGAGTGCTGATAGGGCAGCTGATAATCCGGAAGTTTTGAAGCCATTGGTTGAATTTTTGGTTGCCATGCTGGATCCTGTCAAAATCTATCTG
>DATJDF010000510.1:0-2337 GCA_035497555.1 Arachidicoccus sp.
GGAGCTCATAGACTGCTGCTGGGGCATTTTAGCAGCAAGTATAAATCCCTTGAGCTTTTTGAATCGCAATCCAAAGCTATCTTCCCCAATACTGCTTTATCAAAGGAAGGAGTGACTTATTTGGTGTAATGGTATAAACGAATGTGGTCTGACCCACCCATCTATAATTTTTTAAGCATTGACTATGTATTATTGGAAAAAACTAAATCCACAAGAGCAGGACGAAAGAATTTCAGCGGCACTCCGTCAAAACGTCAATTATGCAGAGGGTGGGTCTTTGGGCGTTCCTGCCTCGGCGCTGGATGATAAAGTATTTTATGATCAGGCCAGTTTTTTGAAAGACTCCCCTTTATTGAGGGTCTATGTTCATAACCCCAACCATATTGGCTGTCACACCCTGGGAGCGTCAGAACCTTTTTTTAAAGGAACCCAGGCTTTGGAAAAAGAAGTCATCGATCTGTTATGTGTCGATATGCTCAAGGCTGAGCCGGATAGCTGTGATGGCTATATCGCATCCGGTGGAACCGAAGCCAATTTGCAGGCTGTATGGATATACCGCAATTATTTTGAGTGGCATGATAAGGCCGGGCGTGGCCAGATTGCCTTACTCGCATCTGAGGATACCCATTATTCTGTTGCCAAGGCGGCCAATATTTTTGGCATTGACCTATTGACTGTTCCCGTTGAATTTGAGACGCGGCAAATAAATACTACTGCTTTAGAGCAGGTTGTAAAACAGGCCATGACAGTGGGTAAAAAATATTTTATTATTATCGCTAATATGGCGACAACCATGTTTGGCAGCGTGGATGATCCTACTTTGTATCAGGAGGTTTTAACCGCTGCGGGTGCGGTTTTCAGGATGCATGTGGATGGAGCCTTTGGTGGATTTATCTACCCGATCAGCGATCCGGATAATCCTTTAGATTTTCGTAATCCAGCGGTTAGTTCAGTCACTTTAGACGCACATAAAATGTTGCAGGCACCTTATGGTACAGGCATCTTTTTAATTAGGAAGGAGCTGATGCAGTATGTATATACGAAAGAAGCAAAATATGTCAATGGAATGGATATTACGCTTTCTGGCAGCCGTTCCGGCGCCAGTGCCATTGCCGTATGGATGATCCTGCAGAGTTATGGTTATTACGGCTGGCGGGAAAAAATTAATATATTACTTACCAGAACAGATTGGTGTTGTCAGGCACTGGAAAAGCTCGGTATCCGTTTTTACCGCCATCCAAGAATGAATATTATAACGATAAGAGCGACAGATATCCGGCCGGAGATCGCCCTGAAATATTATCTGGTGCCTGACTGCCATGGAGATGCAATTAAATGGTACAAAATTGTAGTAATGGACCATGTTGACCATGAGCGGTTGGCTGTTTTTATTAAGGACCTGCAGCAGCTATCTTAAAAAAATAATTTTTAGCATAAAAGAAGTCGTTTATGGGCCGAAAGGTTTGTATTTGGTGAATTTAACGTCCTATCTCTAAGATTACCAAAAACTATAATTAGTTTTGAATATAAATTGAGGATAAATATATGGCACGCGAAGCAATTTCTGTGTTTGATATGTTTAAAATAGGTGTGGGGCCCTCCAGCTCACACACGCTCGGCCCATGGCGGGCGGCGCTTAATTTTATGACGTCTGTAGCTGAGAAATTTCCAATAGAACAAGTCGTTCATGTCGAAGTACTACTCTACGGTTCACTGGCAAAAACCGGTCATGGACATGGGACTGATATAGCTATCAAAATGGGCCTTCTAGGAGAAGATCCGGTAACCACCGATGTAGGAACCATTACTGAAAAAATGGATAGGATTGCTGCAGAAAGCAGGTTACTGTTATCTGGCAAGCAGTGGATAGATTTTGATCCCGCCAATGATATTGCTTTTTTATATGGGGAGTCCCTGCCCTATCACCCCAATGCAATGACTTTTTTATTGCAATTTGCAAATGGTGAAGGAATAAGCGAAACCTGGTATTCCATTGGCGGAGGTTTTGTCGTGAAAGAGGGGGAAACCGCTCTTTCTGATAAAGCACTGGTTGAACTGCCGTTCCCGATTGAAGATGCAAAAGATTTGCTGTTCTGGTGTATTAAAACCGGCTTACCTATCCATGATATCGTTTTAGAGAATGAATCCGCCTGGAGACCAGAGGAGGATACCAGAGAAGGCGTTCTTTTGATTTGGAAAACCATGCAGGATTGCATTTACCGGGGTGTCCATCATCAAGGGGAACTGCCGGGAGGACTAAGGGTAAAAAGAAGGGCTTTTGAATTGAATAAGAAGCTGACGGGTGGTGAACCTTATCAGGACTTTGAGCAGTGGTTG
>DATJDF010000511.1:0-5634 GCA_035497555.1 Arachidicoccus sp.
ACATAATCTGTTTAGGTTTGAAACCGGCTGCCAGTCCTAATTTCACTTCATTTATACTGACACAATCCAGGTTCGTACCCAGATTTTTCATGTATTTCAGGATATTAATGTTCGTGAGTGCCTTACAGGCATAAAAAAAACGGGTATTGGTACCCTTAAATGCAGCCTGTAAACGATTAAATTGCCCCGCTATTTTTTCAGCGTGATAGATATATAAGGGCGTGCCGTATTCATTAGCGATGGCCGTAAGTTGCTCGTGTGATAGTTCCATGAATTAATGCGTTTTGAACTGAAATACTTTTGATGCACGAAAGTAAGAAACCTAGTCATACCATGCGCTATATATTGTAATAATTTAGGTGTATAGCGTCAAAAATGCCCTTATTTATCCGCAGCCGGTTTTTTGCTAATGGCTGTTCGTGTAAATTGCCTGTTCTAAAGTCAGAAAAATGAGAAGCAACAAATGCTCTGAATAAAATAAAATGATAAATCCCGCATTATTGTTGATGAGCAGTAATGCGGGATTTGAATGTTTTGTTTAAGGCGCCTGGTAAACTATTTGAGCATGCCTTATTTTTTAATAAATTTCGTTTGCTGTTTAGTGTTTCCGGTCTCGTATACCAGGATGTAGGTACCTGCCGCCAGCCGGCTTACATTGATGGAAGTTTGCGGTAATCCACTGACATCTTTTAGCAATATTAACCTGCCGGTCGTATTATATATTCGGATACTGGCATATCCTGTCCCTTGCCATAATGCGACAGGTAAGCTTACCTGCAACTGGCTACTGACTGGATTAGGGAAGACTTTTAATATCCCAGACTGCAAACCCGTGCCCGCAAGGGAAACGACATTGGAATAGGCAAAAGCTCCATTTTGGTCCACCTGGCGAACCCGATAGTAATTTAGCTTTTTTAATGCGGTCAGATCCGTATAATAATAATTTAGCGGGCTGGTACTGTAACCGCCAGGTGCTTTTGTTTTGACTACTGCAATGGTATCAAATCGCGATCCATCCTCAGAGCGTTCGATTATGAAATGATCGTTTTTGAATTCCTGGACCGTGGAGAAATGGAGCTGCGCATAGTTATTGATATTACTGGCCTGCAACATGAGTCCCAATACCGGTAATGCAGCACCTGTATATGTCGGTTGTTCAAAGCCTTCCGTGATCACGGGATCAGTACCGGCTGTCTGGATCGCCATTTCTCCGATACTGAAATCCACCTGATAGCCACTGACAGCAGTGCTGCTTCCGCCGCCGCTACCAATTACTTCGGGTGTTGCGCTTTGCGCCCTGCCCTGAAGGATGGCCAAAGAAAAGAGGGTGACTAAGTATATTTTTGGTCGGGTAAAATTAGACATTATTAATATTTTCAAATGAGGAAACTGTGGTCAACAATTTCAAATGAATGACTACAGACAATTTTACTTATGTATTGTCTTAATTTATACCCACCCCCCCGCTGATATATCCATTGACCGTGTTCACCAGACTTATCCCCGCGGAACTTGCTGAACAGACGAACATCAGCCTGGTCCCGGCAGGTATCGGAATGCTCATGCCAGAAAGAATCCCAGTTGACATTGTTCCCGGAACAACGATTCCGGTCAGTCCAGGATTCAGTGTGAGCCCGGTGCCCGCAATGGGAAAAAATATATTACTCCCTTCAGCTGCCCGATATAGTTGAGCAGTAACACTGACGGTACTTCCAACCATGCTAAGGGCAGTCGTAAGTGAAATTGAACCGGCTATAGAAGTAATAGTGCCATCACGCGGCATAACAAAAGCATTATTGGGCAATTGCGAAACATCCAGGGATCCGCCCAAAAGAACAACTCCTGAGGCTGAACTACCCATGCCAACAGTGCTAACCGTACTGGGTCCAAATGGAATCGTCGTCAAAGAAACCGGTGTCCCGGATGCAAAAGGAATAATGGTACCACCAGCAGGGGCAGCTTTCATTGAATTCCACTGCCCGCCTGCGTAATAATAGAATCCTGGCGTTCCATCCGTCTGGTAGATCATTAAGCCATCAGCAGGACTTGTTGGGCGCTGCGCTTCGGTCATACGGGGAATGAGGATACCTTTGCCCGTGGCGCTAATATCCAAAACAGCACTTGCGTCAGGGGCGGTGCCGATGCCGATGTTACCTGTGTTGTTATTTTGGATATTGGCGTCCGTGGCCGTCCAGGCATTGTCAGCACTATGTTCAGCCTGGATCGCATAGGGTACACTGGATAGCTTGCTGTTGGAAAGTTCAACAAAAGTATTACCCCCCGTTAAATCCGCTTCTACGCCCAGGAACTGAGTCGCAGCTTTCCAATTGATGGTCTGCCAGTCACCACTTATAACGGTGCCTGTACCTATCTGCACATTAACCAGTCCGAATCCATTAGTGGTAGCTGACTGTGTCTCGCTGTATTCTACTATTCCGTTAACTGCAGCAGCGCGCAGTGTAAACTTAAGGGCTATGTTCTGGTTAACAACAGGTGTGCCACTCGTATTTCTAATGACTGCCTGGTAATTAAATTGTCCCGGAACCTGTGCCTGAACCTGAGCAAAGAGGAAGCTACAAAGAAGTAATAGCAATGTAAATTTGGTTCTCATATGCCAAAATTTTAGTGTTTAGTGTTTGAGCTCGCAAGGTATAATTAAAAGCCATATATAACAAATATATATTTTTCTGTTTATGAGGAGTAATTGGCCCTTTTTTTGTCCTCAAATCAGGTATATGCTGCAATTAGGCTTCGAACTGCCAGTTGCAGTTAACGCTGCAAAAGTTGAATTAGATAGGATACTTTCTCTACCGTGACGGCAAAAAATTAGACCAGGAATATAATTGTCTGGCATAATAAAATATTAATTAATCTATTACGCCGTATACTTTCCCTTGTTGAAGCTTAGGCAACCCAATGATTAAGGATCTACGACAGGTATTCCCTACAAAACAGTGGGTGTGCCTGATTCAGGCACACCCACTGGTAAAAGAAAGTTGATTATTGGGTTAGAGGATAACGTACCCAATACCGATCTGGATCTGTTGATTGGTCCATTTTGAATCGTCCGTAACATCGCTCACGTTGCGTGCATCAGAAAGACCGATATTATATCTGCCGTAAACTTTTAATTTGCCCAGGTTTAACTGTGCACCCAGATCAATTGCAAAATCGCCGCTTTTGAAAGCTTCCTTACCATTTTGTACCAGGTTGTTGTCCTTATTCATTAATATACCGAATTGAGGTCCCGCTTGTAAAGTCAGGATATTAGCCGGTTTAAAGTTCAGTAAGACCGGGATGCTAAGGTAATTCAGGTGACCTTTTTTGCCCTGGTTCAGGACATCGTCAGCAGTGACATTATCTTTAACGGTGGTATTGGTCTGATTGAAGAGTACTTCCGGTTGAATACCCCATTTTTCGCCCAGTCCGATTTCTGCAAAAAAGCCGGCATGAATACCGAATTTGAAACCATCTTTAAATTGTTGCCCGTCAATTTTTCCAAGGGTTCCACCTGCCTTAACACCAAGGTTGAGTGTCTGCGCATTTGTTTGCATTGCAAACAGGAATAAACCCGCTGCCAATAATAACGTGATCTTTTTCATAAAAATTTTGTTTTAACGTTTCAGAATAATAAGGTTGAATCAACCCCGCAAAGATAGAAGATACTTCCGTATTTCGTTTCCCGTTTCGGTTAAAAATACTGCTAAAGCGGTGAATGATCCCAATAAAAGAAAATGGAAGGGAAGCCTGATTTTTAAGTTGAATTCAAAGGTGGCGCTGCCTGGAAAACAGGAAATTAGCGCAAGCACACCTGCAATTATTGTTTTATTTGTCGCATCTTTGATAAAAATTTGCAATCCATGAGCGACGAAATATCTATCCGGAAAGCCACCACCGACGATTTACCCGCTATACGGGCGATTATGAACGAAGCTGTTTTAAACTCCACAGCCATTTATGATTATTATGAGCGTGATGAAAATTATGTACTTCACTGGTGGGAACAATTGCACCAGCAGCAAATGCCCATACTCAGTTGCGTAATTGATGGCCGGTGCGTGGGTTACGGTACTTTTTCCAAGTTCAGACCTAAGGATGGTTACAGGTTCTGTGTTGAACATTCCGTTTATATCGACAAGGATTTCCGGGGCCGTGGCACCGGTGGCAAATTACTAAAAGCATTGATTGATCTTGCAAGATCGCAGGGATACCATACGATGGTGGCCGGTATTGATGGTGATAATAAGGAAAGCATCCGGTTTCATGAAAAATTCGGATTTGTACAAGTGGGTTACATGAAGGAGGTAGGATATAAATTTGACAGATGGCTGGATCTGGTATTTATGCAATTGACCTTTCCGGTTTTGCCGACCGGTGATTAGCTCAGGGTTATGGTGATTCTGCTTTTATTAAAATTCCCGTCTTGTCAGCTTAAGAAGTCGTGCCAAAGGCAAGCGCGTTTCCTGCTGAGATATGGTAAGGCGCTTTACCCTGTTCAAAGATTTTTGCCCCAGCCGTACCCTCAACTGTAATTTTATCGCCAAGCCCCCGGATCCAGCTTCCTTCCGGCAGCCCTACCACCGGGATGCTATTTTGTGTATGAAACTCTGCAATCCTGGTTTCACGGGTCTCGCCCATATGCGTGGGTAAAAGCTGCTGATCTAAAAAATGTGGATTTATATTAAACGGAACCAGGCCCAGCGTCCGAAAGGATGAAGGATAAACGATTGGCATGTCATTAGTTGTCTGCATGGTAAGCCCGCCAATATTCGCACCAGCACTGGTTCCTAGATAAGGAATACCTCCATCCGCTACCGCCGATTGAAGCGGCCCAATCAAACCGCGTTCATGCAGCTCTTTTACCAGCAAAAATGTGTTGCCACCACCAGTAAAAAAACCTTTTGCGGATTTTATCGCGGTCGACGGATCCTCGAAGTCAGCAATACTATGCACCGTGATATTGAGTTGTTCAAAAAAGCCAGCAGCCTGCCTGGTATAATCCTCATGAGAAATACCACCCGGTCTAGCAAAAGGAATAAAAATGATCTGGTCAGCCTGCTTAAACAACTGCTCAATTTCAGGGCGGATATATTGGAGGTATTTACTTCCAAATAAGGTGGAAGTGCTGGCTAGCATTACATTTAACATGTTGAATGGATTTATAATTTGATGAGTACCTCAGTGCTTATTTGCGATTTTCTGGCCAAAATTAATGGATTATAATTGATATATGCACGGGTTAAAGAGAAAAAGACGGCACCGATTGGATGCCGTCTTTTTTGATATTTCGCTACAATGAACCATTAAATTCTAATCCGATTCCCTTTCAGTTCAAAGACCAGGGCTGTAGGATTTAAAATCTGGACGGCTCAAAATTTTTATTGATTCAAAGAATCCTGTGCAGGAGCTTCGCCGGCCAAAGAATCATCCATGCCCTGTCCCTGTGCAGGAGCCATCCCATTGCCGTAGCTTTCCATTACTTTTTTAATCGTGGCTTCCATATCAATTTTCCAATTACCGCCAACTTTTTTCAAAACATAGGTATCAGTGGATTCCTTACGGCCCATGATTTCCTTGTTGTAATTGATTTTAACGTCAACTGTAGCAGTGGAGTCATTTTCAATTTTCTCGTTA
>DATJDF010000512.1:0-16685 GCA_035497555.1 Arachidicoccus sp.
ACTGTCTTAAAAATCTTTGTCAGCTGCCAGGTGGCAGACAGCTGATTACCCGTCTTTTTACTGTCCAGACACCTGAGTTGGCTAAAGATTGTTTTGGGATCCGGTTTCGGGGACCTGTCGGCCTAGGTGCCGGATTTGATAAAAATGCGCTTTATCTTAGGGAACTCGAAGCCCTGGGCTTTGGTTCGGTGGAAATTGGCACTGTTACCCCCAAAGGACAACCTGGCAACCCGAAACCCCGGCTTTTCAGACTACCGGTGGATAAAGCGCTGATCAACCGGATGGGATTCAATAATGACGGTGCAGATCAGGTTCGCGTCCGGCTGGAAGCCTGGCGCAGCAAGGAAGATCGGCACAATGATTTTGTCATAGGCGGAAATATTGGCAAAAATAAATTAACCCCGAATGAGGACGCCTGGAAAGATTATGTCAGTTGCTTTAAAACACTTTTTGAGACAGTAGATTACTTTACGGTAAATGTCAGTTCGCCTAATACACCAGGACTAAGAGCTTTACAGGATAAGGACAGTCTGCGAAAAATCTTCTCTGAACTGACTATGATCAATGCGGGAAAGCCCAAACCCAAACCAATTGTGCTGAAAATCGCACCGGATCTGGAGCTGCAGCAACTAGATGATATTCTATCTCTTGCTGCAGAAATTAAGCTAAGCGGCCTGGTTGCTACGAATACTACTATAAGCCGCCAGGGATTGAAAACCAGGCCGGAGGAAGTGGCAGCGATTGGAAACGGCGGACTCAGCGGGCTGCCTGTCAAAGGTCAGTCAACTGCAGTATTACAATATTTGTGTAAACAGCTCGGGGGCGCTATACCTGTTATTGCGAGCGGCGGCATATTCACCAGTCAGGATGCCAGGGAAAAGCTGGACGCTGGAGCCAGTCTTTTGCAGGTATGGACCGGATTTATTTACGAGGGTCCGGGGATTGCAGGCAGGATCTGCAGGGGTTTATCCTAAAGCTATACCTTAAAATATATAAAAGGTGGACAAAGTTTTAACTGTGGTCCTTCAAGTTTTGCTTTTCATTTACTAACTTTGCGCAATTCCAAAAAAAATATGAATCAATTAATCTCATCGAACGAATCCATCCCCTCCGACAAAAAAAAGATAATTGTATTGGGTAGTGGCCCAAACAGAATCGGACAAGGAATTGAATTTGACTATTGTTGCGTACATGGACTTCTAGCTATCAAAGAGTGTGGCTATGAGGCTATTATGATCAATTGCAATCCAGAAACAGTATCCACCGATTTTGATATCGCGGATAAACTTTATTTTGAACCTGTGTTTTGGGAACATCTCTGGGAGATTATCGAGCTGGAAAAGCCTGAAGGCGTTATTGTCCAGCTGGGTGGCCAGACAGCGCTTAAGTTGGCGCGCAGGCTACATGAAAAAGGGATCCGTATTTTCGGAACCTCCTTTGACAATATGGATATTGCCGAAGACCGTGGCCGTTTCAGTGACTTACTGAAAGAATTGGAGATTCCCTATCCACAATACGGTACCGCCCTCAATGCGGATGAAGCAATTGAGGTTGCCCATAGAGTAGGGTTCCCTGTACTTGTACGTCCAAGCTACGTACTTGGCGGCCAGCGTATGAAGATCGTCTTAAATGATGAAGATCTCGAAAATGCAGTTGTTAGTCTGCTTAAACATATACCGGACAATAAAATCCTCATTGACCATTTTCTGGATCGTTGCCAGGAGGCAGAAATTGATGGCATATTCGACGGCGAAGAATTTCATGTAATGGGGGTGATGGAACATATTGAACCAGCAGGTATCCACAGTGGAGACAGTAATGCTGTCTTACCGGCTTTTAATCTGTCACCACTGGAAGTGACCACGATGGAGCACTACAGTGAAAAAATTGCCCGTGCTTTAGATATCCGCGGCCTGATAAATATCCAGTTCGCCATCAAGGAAGGAAATGTATTTGTCATTGAGGCCAATCCTCGTGCCAGCCGCACAACTCCCTTTATTGCAAAAGCATATGGTGTACCTTTTCTTAACATCGCCACTAAAGTCATGTTAGGAGAGAAAAAATTGAAAGATTTTAAAATTGAGAAGAAACTGGAAGGATTTGCGATAAAAGAACCCGTGTTCAGTTTCAATAAATTCCCACATGTCAATAAGGAATTAGGCCCTGAAATGAAAAGCACCGGTGAAGCAATCCGGTTCATTAAAGACCTGCGGGATCCCTACTTTAGAAATCTGTACAAAGAAAGGAGCATGCGTTTAAGCAAATAAGGATATGAATATGAAGTCCAGATTTTTTATTTTATTTCTGATTTTAGCCTTTCGTTTGGCACAGTATTTGAAAGTTATTAAAACATAAAACAAGATAAAATAAGCGCATTAAATTTTCTCATAAGCAGTTAGTTTTGGTTGCGGCCCCTATTTCCATAGGGGCTTATTTTTTTGGGTGTCTCGTCCTGGAAAAAGTTGACCACAAAGTCAACGAAATGACACAGGTAAAGATTATGTCTCGTCCTGGAAAAAGTTGACTTTAAAGCTGTAGTGTTCAGATATATTTTCAGTTTAATATTAAGTCAAATTTTCAGTCAATTACACCGTCTAATCTCTCTTATCAATATCAAATGACAAAATTAACACATACGTCAGTCAGCAAATCAGTTTTAATAACATTGGCAGTTTGCTTTATCGCTCTTCATATACATCCGGCATTGGGGCAAAATTTACCATTTAAAAATGCTGAGCTTTCGCCTGAAGTCAGGGCCCGGGATCTGGTTTCCAGGATGTCCACTTCTGAAAAAATTGGTCAGCTGAGTACACTTTTTGGCTGGGAAATGTACGATAAGCCAGCAAACGAAAAAGGAGAGGGCGATCATCTGACGGGTCAGATAAAAGTTTCTGAAAAACTAAAAAAATCAATTGACAGTTTACATATTGGTATGCTATGGGGAACCCTCAGGGCCGATCCATGGACAAAAAAAACCTTACAAACCGGCCTAAATCCAGCTCAGGCCATAGAAGCCACAAATGCCATTCAGGAATATGCCATCCGCCATTCCAGATGGGGGATACCGTTATTACTGGCCGAAGAATGCGCCCATGGCTTAATGGCCATTGGGTCAACCGTTTTTCCAACCTCCATTGGCCAGGCCAGCACATGGGATGAGGCGCTCATTGAAAAAATGAGCGCAGCCATCGCCAGGGAAACCAGGTCCATGGGAAGCCATATCGCCTATGGCCCCATTCTGGATTTAGCCAGAGAACCCAGATGGTCAAGAGTTGAAGAAACCTACGGAGAAGATCCTTACTTAGTAGCACAGATGGGTCTTAGTTTCGTAAAAGGCCTGCAGGGGGACGCAGATTTCAAAAATACAGCGGACAGCCCCAGTTTTCATGTTTTGTCTACCCTAAAGCATTTTGTAGCCTCCGGTATCCCAAAAGGTGGTCATAATGGAGCGGCCGTCAGTATTGGTGAAAGAGAACTAATGACGGACTACTTACCACCTTTTGAAAAAGCCATCCGCCGGGGTGGAGCTCTTTCGGTGATGACCGCCTATAATGCCATTGACGGTATTCCCTGTACAGCCAATAAGCATTTATTGACCGAAGTACTAAAAAATAAATGGGGATTCCAGGGATTTGTCGTCTCCGATTTAGGGAGCATTTCCGGATTAAAATCCACTCATCAGGTAGTAGATAGTGATGCTGGGGCAGCAGCCCTCGCTCTGGACGGAGGTGTGGACAGCGATTTAGGCGGCTACGGTTTTGGTAAGCATTTATCAGATGCACTTAATAGTGGTAAAATAACAGCTGCACAACTGGATAGTGCGGTCTTCCATTGTTTAAGGCTGAAATTTAGATTAGGCCTATTTGAAACCCCTTTCAGAAGCTTAAAAGACACCGTACAGATTAGTTCCGCGCAGCATCTTCAGCTCAACCGGCAGGTTGCCCGGGAAGCTATTGTACTGCTCAAAAAAACAAACCTTCCACTCAAGAAGACTATTAGAAAACTCGCAGTCATTGGCCCCAACGCAGACAATATATATAATCAGCTTGGAGATTATACCGCTCCGCAGCGGGAACAAAGAGTCGTCACTGTTCTTGAAGGCATACGCGAAAAAGTTTCACCGGCCACCGAAGTATTTTATGCTAAGGGATGTAGTATCCGGGATACCAATCCGGCTGGCATCCAAAAAGCTGTTGCCATTGCCAGCGAAGCAGATGCAGTGATTGTCGTACTTGGTGGATCCAGTGCCAGGGATTTTAAAACCCAGTATTTAAATACCGGTGCTGCCATCCCAGGTGAATCTACCGCCATAAGCGATATGGAAAATGGGGAAGGCAATGACAGAAGTAGTTTGAATTTGCTAGGCCTGCAATCCCAATTGCTGAAAAAAGTAATAGCCACTGGTAAGCCAGTTATTCTGATACTTATTAATGGACGACCTATTGCCTTAAACAGTGGTGAACAAAAGGCAGGAGACATCCTGGAAGCCTGGTACCCAGGTGCTGAAGGAGGAATTGCCTTAGCCGATGTGCTGTTTGGTGATTATAACCCTTCCGGCAAATTACCTATTTCTATCCCAAAATCGGTGGGCCAGCTACCGGTTTATTATGATCAGTTGAAACCAGCACCGGGAAAATATGTAGAGATGGACGGTGCACCCTTATACCCATTTGGTTTCGGTCTCAGTTATTCAACCTTCCAGTATAGTGGAATCGAGACCAGGGTGGAAGAGCGGCAGATGGATTTTAAGATAGTCATAAATTATACGGTAACAAATACGAGCAGCGTGGCGGGAACAGCCATCCCCCAACTCTATGTTATAGATGATTATAGCTCTGTTGTTACACCGGTTAAAAAATTATGCCGTTTCCAACGGATCTATCTGCGTCCCGGTGAATCCAGACGGTTGCATTTCCAGCTGGATAAGCAGGATCTTAAACTTTTGAACGGGGCACATAAATGGGTCGTTGAACCAGGAACTTTTACATTGCAACTTGGAACTTCTTCCAAAGATATACAGAGCAGCAAAACAATCAATATAACGAAAGGCTATTTAGTGGAGTGAGGCGGCCTGAGCAAATAGAAAATTAATTAGGGTTAGATGAATGGTATTTGGGGGTCAGGAAATGGAAAAATAATCTCCAGAACTGCTAATTAAAACAAATAAAATTGTTTAATTTGCAGTAAACCAACCTATAATAAAAATAAAACCATGAAAAAAACCATTCTACCGATTGCAGCATTTTCATTTCTGATCATGACGGCGGGTACAACAAATGCCCAGATTTTTAAGAAATTAAAAGACAAAGTTTCCTCTAAAATTGAAAACAAGGTGGATAATGCAGTGGATAATGTGCTGGACGGCTCGAAAACGACAACGGATTCTGCAGAAAAATCTGTTTCACGTGGGACAAATAGCAAAATTGGACAGTTGAGTACGGCAGATTACAGTTTTACGGCAGGTAGTCAACTCCTCTATGATGATAATTTTATCCAGGATTCTGTTGGTGACATGGCCCACAATTGGAAAAGCAGCGGCGGCGGTTCAATTGCAACTGCGGCAAATGAACCGGGTAGATGGCTGTTTTTAAAGGAATTCACCACCTATAAGCTAAAACGTAGTGAATCACTTCCCGAAAATTTTACCGTTGAATTTGAGATCCTTACAGAAAGTAAGGATAATGCCAAGGATCTCAATAGCCTTAGCTTTGGATTTGCCCATGATAATACCATCAGTAGCTATATAGGTGATGCTTATAATGAAAATGCGATTACCGGCACCCAAATCCACTACTGGAACAAAGAAATCATCAATTCAAGTAGTGATACAAAAATCTATAATACCATTAAATTTCCATTGGCAGAATATGCGGTTGCCAAAATGAAAGTGGCAATTACAGTTAAAAACAAACATATGCAGGTATTTTTGGATAAGGTAAAAGTACTGGACACCGATATGTTTGGCCGCGATGAAGAAAAGAAATTCTTTTACATCAGTACCGACACAAAGCTGGATAACGAGGCAAGAATCGGTGTAGGTAACTTTAAAATAGCGGCACTATAGGCCAAAAAATAATAGACATACTTCTGTTAGTTTATGATCAGCAATACAAAAGTTAAACGAAAAACAGGCTACTGCTCAGTAGCCTGTTTTTCGTTTAACTTATAGCTGTGGAAGTCCTTACCTGCGCGTCCACTAATAATTGATTAATTGCTCCTCGATCGTTTCGGGGATTTCCCGCCATTCGTATTGTTGGTTACGCAACTGCGGTTCAAATCCAGCCTGTTGTATCGCTTCCTGTATTGTTTTATAGGTAAACCGGTGCGGGGCACCTGCCGCGCTTACCACATTTTCCTCAATCATGATACTGCCAAAATCATTGGCACCTCCATGAAGGCATACCTGCGCTGTTTGCTTACCAACAGTCAGCCAGCTGGCCTGAATATTTTTGACATTCGGAAGCATAATCCTGCTAAGGGCGATCATACGAATGTATTCATCCGCCGTGGTCAGGTTATGTACCCCCCGAATTCTGGTTAAAAGGGTATCCACATCCTGGAAGGTCCAGGGAATAAATGCCAGAAAACCTTTCGCATCCACTGGTTTTTCTGCTTGCACTGCTCTGATCTTCGTCAAATGGATGAAACGCTCTTCAATCGTTTCCACATGCCCGAACATCATGGTGGCACTGGTCGTTATATGAAGTTGATGGGCCTGGCGCATTATTTCCAGCCATTCATCAGAACCACATTTTCCTTTACTGATCAGGCGCCGAACGCGGTCTATCAGTATTTCTGCTCCGGCTCCGGGCAGGGAGTCCATACCTGCTTCTTTTAAGGCAATAAGTACGTCCCGGTGGCTCATTTTCTCCAATTTGCAGATATGTGCTACTTCCGGGGGGCCAAGTGTATGCAGTTTGATCTGGGGAAATTCACTTTTTATCGACCTGAAAATATCAACATAAAAACTGAGCCCCAGTTCCGGGTGATGTCCGCCCTGTAATAATAACTGATCTCCGCCAAGTTGCAGGGTTTCTGTTATTTTCTTACGATAGGTGGCCATATCGGTTATATAAGCATCTTTATGACCGGGCACTCGGAAAAAATTACAGAATTTACAGTTGGCAACACATACATTGGTGGTGTTCACATTGCGATCAATCTGCCAGGTGACTTTACCATGTGGAACCTGTTTTTTACGTAATTCATCTGCGACATACATCAATTCCGTGAGGGGTGCATATTCATATAAATAAACACCTTCTTCTACTGTTAAGTCCTCAAAATTTAATGCTTTCTGATATAAATCACTTAATACCATATTCATACCCATATCCACATAATTTTAATAGTGGCCAAAGTTACGAAGAAAGGGTGGAACTTAAGTACGTTTTGGCATGGGTATAACGTGTAATATGGCTTTTTCTTGGGGAACTTTATGGCCCAGTTTTTTTACATTTGCCTTATGACAAATCCCACCATTCCATTGCCGGAAAGACTCCGCCCCGAAAGTCTGGAAGACCTGGTGGGTCAGCAACACCTGACCCAAGGCGACAGCATTCTAAAGAAGGCCATTGAAAGTGGAAAAATACCTTCCATGATCTTATGGGGTCCTCCAGGTGTGGGCAAAACCACCATTGCCCATATTATCGCTGCTAGTCTGGAAGTACCCTTTTATCAACTGAGTGCTATAAGCAGTGGCGTTAAAGAAGTCCGCGAGGTTTTAGAGAATGCAAAAAAACAACTTGGCGCTGTTTTATTTATTGATGAGATTCACCGCTTCAATAAAAGCCAGCAGGATGCACTTCTGGGAGCTGTGGAAAAAGGAACAGTGACACTTATTGGCGCAACGACAGAAAATCCTTCATTCGAAGTCAATGCGGCTTTACTTAGTAGATGTCAAGTTTACGTACTTAGATCACTGGATAATAATGATTTAAGAAAGTTACTTCAATTAGCACTTGAGAAGGATAGCTGGTTAAAAAGCATGGATATTGAAATACAAGAATATGAGGCACTCATTAATATTTCCGGCGGAGACGGCCGCAAAATACTGAACCTGCTTGAATTGACGGTTCAGACGATGGGGATTTCTGCTGAAGGTAAAATCATAATTACGGATGCTGCCGTCATGCAGGTCGCCCAGCAAAAGATTGCTTTATATGATAAAAAAGGGGAGCAGCATTATGACATCATCTCAGCATTTATTAAAAGTATGCGGGGTAGTGATCCTAATGCAGCGGTCTATTGGCTGGCAAGGATGATCGAAGGCGGAGAAGACGTCAAATTCATTGCCCGGCGTATGTTGATCTTCGCCAGCGAGGATATAGGCAATGCCAATCCGAACGCTTTATTATTGGCCAATTCTACCTTTGACGCCGTAAGTAAAATAGGATACCCGGAGTCCAGAATTATCCTGTCCCAATGCGCTACTTATTTAGCCAGTTGCGCAAAAAGCAATGCCAGTTATGTAGCGATCGGTAATGCGATTGCTGCTGTGCAGCAAAAAGGAGATCTTCCCGTACCGCTACATTTAAGAAATGCGCCGACCAAACTCATGAAGTCTATGGATTATGGAAAAGACTACCAGTACGCGCATGATTATGAAAATCATTTTGCTGGTCAGGAATACCTGCCCGACTCCCTGGCCGGTACCCGGTTTTATGATCCGGGAAAGACGCCCAGAGAAGAAGAACTACGTCGTTATCTAAAGGCACTCTGGAAAAATAAATACAATTATTAAATTTATTAAAAAATTGATTATTATGTTGTTATAACGGTAATATAAATTTTAAATTTAATTACTATCTTTTATTAATTCCAAATAGTCCATCTAAATAATCTTCCTTAAAATCGATATAAGTGGGCGAGTCACCATTGGGTGTAAGATGGGAGATTTCGCAAGCAAAGAGTTCTTCTACCAGTTGCTGCATTTCTGCCTGGCTTAGTAATTTACCTGCTTTGACGGCCTGCTGTCTGGAAAGACACCTGACAACTTTTTCCCGTTTGCTAAAACGTATTTCGCTGTTAAAGTGCTTGAACTGTTCTAATAAAAGTTCAATAGCCTTCGCCTCCGAGCCACCTGTTATATCTGCCGGCACCCCTGTTATCTCGTAAATCTGATCCGGTCGTTTGCTTAAGTAGTAACCGATCCCGTTAAGTTCAGGCATCAATTCCTCTAATAAAATACTGTCAGAAGTCGATAAGGACAGCTCACTGGGGATCAGTACCTGTTGGGAAGCACTGGATTTCTTATGAATTCTTTTACTGAACTGCTCGTACAGTATCCTTTCATGGGCCAACTGCTGGTGCACTAATATAAATCCGTTGGCTGTCGGTGCTAATATGTATGTATTTTTCACCTGGATAAGGGCAGCATCTACCAATAATTGACTGGCGACTGTTTTATTTAAACGCTGATGCAGATAATCAAAACCGACACCGGCAACTGCCCCGAACTCTTTTATCGGACCGGCAGCGCCCTGATCCTGAACCTGTCCCGTAGCACTCAGTTCTGGATCATCATCATTGCTTTCACCGGGTGTATAACGCTGTTGCTGTTCTACCTGCCATTCGCCTCCCGGATCTTCCGGTAGCCTAAAACCAGCAAAATCCTTCGGAAATGCCGGCATGGACCTGTCAATATCTGTGTCTTCGTTACCCGCATCCGTTTGCTGATTATCCTCCTGGGTGCCATCCTCGGGAAAATCTGATTTCAAAAAGGCGTCTATGCGCCTGGCTTCACTCTCCCTGTCGTCATCAGTTGCAGGTTTTGCTTCAAAAGGTTTATAGAAATCCTGCCAGTTTTTTAGCCCCTCTTTATTGCCATCAATAAAATGCGCTTGATTTTTCTGCGTAAAAGTCTGGAAGAGTTTACTGGTGGTAGCCGCCGTTTTTTCCTGGTCGCTGAATGGTTTATTAATTGCATCGAGCTGCTGGATCTCCGGATTTAAGGAAAAGTCTAGAGAGGGTGCGACACTGGACTGAGCTAGCGAATGTTTAATGGCAGCTTTTACAAAAGCATAGATTATTTTCTCATCCTCAAATTTAATTTCCTGTTTGGTCGGATGAACATTGATATCTACCTGAGCCGGATCTATATCAATAAAAAGTACATATAAAGGAAAGTTCTCCTTGGGAATCAGTTCATTAAAGGCACCAACAATGGCATGATTCAGATAGGCACTTTTGATATACCGGTTATTTACAAAAATATATTGATCACCCCTTGTCTTCTTGGAAACATCGGGTTTGCCTATAAATCCATGTATATTTATATAATCTGTTTCGTCATTGACGGCAACTAACTGTGCTTTGAGATTATTACCCAATAATTGCACAATGCGTTGCTTCAAAGTGCCACTATCCAGGTGAAATACTTCCTGGTTATTGCTCGTGAGTGTAAAGAAAATTTGAGGAAAGGCCATGGAGACCCTGATAAATTCTTCTATAATATGACGCAGTTCGGCTGCATTGCTTTTCAGGAAATTGCGGCGGGCAGGGACATTGAAAAACAGATTTTTCATACTGAAACTAGTACCTGTCTGCATTGCACAAGGTTCGGCATTTACTATTTCACTGTGTTCTACTTCCAAATACACTCCGGTTTCATCCTCAGCCCGCTTGGTCTTAAGCACTACTTGGGCGACAGCAGCAATGGAAGCCAATGCCTCGCCCCGAAAACCCATTGTTTTTATCTTAAAAAGATCATCTATTTGCTGGATTTTACTCGTAGCATGGCGGGCGATAGACATTGCTGCATCTGTTTCGCTCATACCTTTACCATTATCCACGACCTGAATCAGTGCTTTTCCCGCGTCCTGGACCACCAAACGCACTTCTGTGGCACCGGCATCAATGGCATTTTCCATTAATTCCTTGACGGCGCTTGCCGGTCGCTGTATCACTTCACCCGCTGCAATCTGATTGGCAATATTGTCCGGTAATTTCTTTATTATATCCACGTACGGTTCCTTTGGTTAGATTGTCTGAAAATAGACGACGAAGTTAATGCTAAATAATTAATTTTTTTGATCCTTTCACCCGGTGTTTACCTGAGTATGGTTTTCAAAATCCAATTATAACCTTTATTTTTGCGCTTCAATACAAATTTATGGGTAGAATATTTGAAGTCAGAAAATCCACCATGTTTGCCAGATGGGACAAAATGTCCAAGCAGTTTACCCGTATCGGCAAAGAAATCAATATTGCGGTAAAAGCCGGGGGCGGGAATCCTGACACCAATGCAGCCTTGCGCCGTTGCATGCAGAATGCCAAAAGTGTGAACATGCCGAAGGATAGGGTAGAAGCGGCCATTAAAAAGGCAATGGGAAATGATACAGAAAATTATGAAGAACACCTATACGAAGGTTATGCCCCGCATGGTGTTGCCCTCATCGTCGAAACTGCGACTAATAATCCGACCAGAACCGTGGCCAATGTAAGGGCACATTTCAATAAATGTAATGGTGCTCTCGGCACAAACGGCAGCGTTAGTTTTCAGTTCAATAAAATGGGCGTGTTTAAATTAAATCCAGAGGGCCTAAGTGCAGATGATCTGGAACTCGAATTAATTGATGCTGGTCTGGAAGAATTAGGAGAAAGTGTTGACGATCATGAAAACCCTGTTTTAGTTCTACGATGTGCTTTCGCTGATTTTGGGAATCTACAGAAAGGGCTGGAAGATAAAAATATAACTCCTTTAAGTGCAGAATTGGAATGGATTCCTACTGTAACTGTTCCTGTAACGGATGAGCAGGCAGAGGATGTAAGCAAACTGATTGACCGCCTGGAACAGGATGATGATGTAAATAAGGTCTTCCACAATATGGCCTAAGTAAGTAACATCAATTGGGCTGGGTGATGATCACTGCATGATGGTCTATTCTTTAAAGGTTGATTGCAACAGCTTTACCCAGCTTTACTTATATTAAATAACATGAGTTGCATTCAACTTGAGCCTTGGTTAGGATCGCTCGATAGCAGATCTGCTAACATGTGTTATATAAGTATCCATTAGAAGCAATCCTGTTCTCTGTATCACCAGTTCACTTAGATCAGCATATTTTCAATTTTCAGCTTGATTAAGATGGAGGGCGATTTTTCTTCCATCCTTATTTGGGATTGCGCAGTATATTTTTGAGTGTTTTAAGTTTGCCATCAATAGGCTGCTCTATCTTAAGGCCCATCATATGTGCGACAAGAGGATAAATGGCCACATTCGGAAAACGCCCAATTTCTAGATGCTGCTTAAAGGCGGGTCCCCAGCCATAAAAAGTCGCTTGCATTTGAGAAAGCCGGTTATCAAAGCCATGTGCACCGAGTAATTTCCGTCCTCCGAAGTTAAAACTATAGGGTGGTGCAGGCACCAACAGCAAATCGCCTATTCTTCCATACCTGTCATCTTTTTTCCGGTAATGCCAGGATCTTGGTGTTTTATTCACTTTATAAACTTTATAGTGCAGGGCAGTTTGTTTTAATGTTTTGTAGAGCCTATTTAAACCATTTCTGTCATTAGGATTGCTTGCATAAATATGTACGAGTGCACTACCTCCGGTAACCCTGTACTGATTACTATCCAGTTTTGGCGGATATATAATTTTCGACGTATCCAGGTTAGCAAATCCATGATCAGAAACCACCATATAGTTAATGGGAAGATTCGTCTTTTGACAAGCTGTATATAAGGCCTGAATACTACTGTCAACAAAGGCAACCGCTGCAGCCGTCTGTTTAGAATCTACACCATACAGATGTTCCATATGATCTACTTCAGGAAAATAAAAGGTAATAAGATGCGGCCGCCGCTTAGGGGGTAATTCCAGCCATTGTTGAACGGCGTCTATTCTTTGGTCAATAGGCACGGACTCGCTATACTTATAATAGTAGGTAGGCCGCACCCCATCAATAGCCGCTTCAGAACCTACCCAATAGTAACTTGCAGTAAGTAACTTCTGGCGTTCGGCCAGTACCCATAACGGTTCGCCGCCGTACCAGGAGCTGTCATTCACTGCCGGGCTATTCCCTACCTTATAGTTAGCCTTTTTAATTGGGTCGTGAAAATAGTTATCCACCAGACCGTGATGTGCAGGATATAGACCCGTGATAATGGAATAGTGATTGGGGAAGGTCAAGGATGGATAGCCAGGCTTCATAGAGGTCGCCTGCACACCTGCACTTCGCATCTTCAACAAAAACTTTGCATTATATTTGTCTGCCAGATCATAACGGAATCCATCAATGGAGATCAGGATCAGATAAGGTTTGTCTAATTGATTGGCTCCATTTTCCCTTCCGGGGATAATTTGCTGCAAACTATCCTGTGCTACAACTTTGCTGCTGAGCACAATCATTATAACCAGCACCGATAAAAGACGGGGGAAAGCGGATTTCATAATTGATGATGTTTTGTATTATCCGGAGCGGAATCAATTGTCTATTTCTGTCATTATAATTAAATCTTACAAAAACAGATCAGAAATGCAGCTTGCAGCTGCATTTCTGATTGGAAAGTAGTATTTTTAACGGTGTCATACTTATAACGGTACAAAAGTAGTAAACACTTATGAAGGTCATCATTAAGATATTGAAATTTATTTATAGTATTTATGCGATGCTGGTTTTCACTGTTCTGATGTTCTTTGTTATCCCGTTTGCATTGCTATCCACTCTATTTGGCACCAAAAAAGGGGGTATAATAATTTATACTGCCTGTCAGATCTGGGCCATACTCTGGTACCGGCTTATTTTCTATTGGTACCGGGAAATCCATCTCGGTCCACATGACCGAAAAAAGCAATATATATTTGTGGCCAATCACCGTTCTTATTTAGATATTCCCCAATTGATGCGTTGCATGCATCAACCCGTTAGGGTACTGGGTAAACATGACCTGGCAAAGGTTCCGCTATTTGGCATCATCTATAGGTCCGCTGTAGTCATGGTGGATCGCTCCAGTCAGCGGAATAAGGCAAAGAGCATGCTCCAGTTGAGAAGAATATTACAGGAAGGGATTTCTATTTTTATTTTCCCTGAGGGCGGCTTCAACGAAACAGGGCAACCGCTGGCACGTTTTTTCGATGGCGCTTTTAAAATGGCTATAGAAACGGATACTCCCATCAAACCAATTATCTTCCCTGACAACCTGAAAAGATTTCCGCCAAGCAGCCTTTTTGGGATGTGCCCAGGCAGAAGTCGCACTATTTATTTAGAAGAAATCTCAGTGCATGAATATGGTTCAGATGGCGTGCAGGCTTTAAAAGAAAAAGTTTTCGTAGAAATGCAAAAAGCTTTGGAGAATTTTGAAAAATAATCGTACCTTGTTTCCTGCTTAAACCTCTAGCCGTTGAACAATATAATTTACATATTATGGACGCTGGTTGTCATAAAAATTACTTATGGCCAACTACCTATCAACGGATTTATGCTGCATGAGACTATCCCAGATAGCGTTCCAGCCGGTAATACACTGGCATCTCCTCCAGAAAAAATGAAATGGTTTCAGATCCGTTCGAAAATAGTGTGTAGGATCCGTTCTGAAATCCTATACGAATCAATCAGACATTGTCAGGTCCAGGAAAGAAAGCGAATACGAAGGGTAGGAGCGATGCACAAAATGATTCTGAATTAGATTTGTCTCAGGATTAATTTTCAAAAAAGTTTTTTATTTTCAGCAGGTCCCGCGGGACCGGAACAGGGCTCTTTTTCCACTAATTTGTGAAAAAAGGAACGGTAGCCTGACGATTGTGGAACAGGTTTTGTTAGTTCGGGTAAAAAACAAATGACATCATTTTTTAATTACCGCAAAATTTGCATATTTTGATTAATATGACCGGTAGATAAAGGCAGAGCAATAAAGTTTGAAATAGGCAGAAAAAGAGGGTAAAATAGTATTAAAAATTAATTTGACAACTATTTATTTGGATTCAACTTAATTAATATTCTATGCACAAAAAAATTAAAAATAAAAACTTTTTTTTTCAACATTATTGTCCCACTTTCGTACACTGTTACAGAAAACAAACCCATTGATTGTGTCGTTTTTTTTTGGACAAACCCTACCCTTAAAATTAGGTAATAACATAAAAATATTTTAAGTAACTATGAATAAGACGGCAGAATCTGTTTGGGCGAACTGTCTTGATATCATCAAGGATATAGTAGAATGGCAGCACTTTAAAACTTGGTTTGAGCCGATTGTTCCTATTGAGCTTAAGGGTAATGTTTTGCTTATACAGGTTCCAAGTAATTTTTTTTATGAATATTTAGAACAGCATTATGTTACATTACTGGCAAAAACGCTGAAAAGACAACTGGGAAAAGATGCAAAACTGGAATACCGTATTATGATTGATAGCGGCAATACATCAGGCAGGGGACATATGGACCTGGCTTCAACTGAAGCCAAGGCCGACGTGACCAATACCCTGGAACTGCCCATGAAGATCAATAATAATAGCGGTGTGAACCCATTTGCCATCCCGGGGATTAAAAAGATGCAGATTGATCCTCAATTGAACAAAGAGGATACTTTCGAGAAGTTTGTTGAAGGCGATTGTAACCGGGTAGCGCGCAGAGCTGGTAAAACCGTTGCGGAAAAGCCTGGCAACAACTCATTTAATCCTTTGTTTATATATGGTGGCTCCGGATTAGGAAAAACCCATCTTTTACATGCCATTGGCAATGAAGTGAAGCGCCAGCATCATAATAAGGTTGTATTATATGTAAGTAGCGAAAAATTTATCAATCAGTTTCAATACCACAGTCGAAATAATCAAATTAATGATTTTATCAACTTTTATCAGTTGGTTGATGTGCTGATGATTGATGATGTCCAGTTCTTTAACCGAGCCGAAAAAAGTCAGGATGCTTTTTTTGCGATATTCAATCATTTACAGCAAAGTGGTAAACAGCTGATACTTACTTCGGATAAATCACCTAAGGACCTGGACGGTTTACAAGACCGTTTGTTAAGCAGGTTTAGGTGGGGTTTAAGTGCCGATATCCAGGTTCCTGACTATGAGACCAGGGTTGAAATTTTTGAGCAGAAAATGCGGGATGAGGGTCTGGTGATGGCACCGGACGTCGTCAAGTATGTAGCCTATAATATTACGACGAATGTCCGTGAGCTCAGGGGTGCCTTAATTTCCTTATTGGCACAATCCTCCCTGAATAAACGGGAAATAGATATAGATCTGGCCAAACGTGTCTTGAGAAACATCATAAAGACCAGTAATAAGGAAGTGACCATTGACGCCATCCAAAAGCTGGTTTGTGAATATTTTGATGTCCCTTATAACCGATTACTTGAAAAGACCCGAAAACGGGAAATTGTTCAGGCAAGACAAATTACCATGTTTCTTTCCAAGAACTTTACCAAGAATTCGCTGAAAACAATTGGCGAACATTTTGGGGGCCGAGACCATACCACTGTGATCCATAGTTGCCAAACCGTCAAAGACCTGATGGATACAGATACTATCTTTAAGGAAAATGTCCTGGAATTGACCCAAAAAGTCCAACTGGCTTCTATGTAAAATAATTACCCAATAAAATTTGGAAATACAGAAACGGGTTTATACTTTTGCCTCCCATTAAAGAATGGGCTTTCAGCGGAACCGGTGAGGTGGATGAGTGGCTGAAATCAGTAGTTTGCTAAACTGCCGTACGGGTTAAACTGTACCGCG
>DATJDF010000513.1:0-21348 GCA_035497555.1 Arachidicoccus sp.
ACTCTTAATTATAGAAAACGCAAACCGGTAAAGATCGTCAAACAAGATAGCATATAATGCTTCATATGCTTTGACATCCCGATAGCAGCTCATTCTAAATTGCAAATCCCTTATTTTGTTCGTTTGGTATAACACAATTTGATGAATTTAAAAGGTAAAAAAATATTATTTTCAAGCTAGCACATCTAACAACAGTCGGGGGCACGAATCAGCTGCATGCCTCTTTGAAATTTTGTCATTTTTGTCTTTTGTTTGTTAAAAAATATATTCCTTTAAACTTTATCTTATGATCCTGTTTATGCTTATAATAATGGCAAGCAATCAAATCAGGCTTTCTTTTTCCAGAAGCCTTCAATTTCCTCAAGTGTCCGACCCTTTGTTTCAGGGACCAACCGCCAAATAAAGATGGCGGAGAGTACAGACATAATACCATAAACCCAATAGGAGAATCCATGATTGAATTTTTCCACAAGTGCTACATTATCATTCATCATTGGGAAAGTAAATGAAACGACCCAGTTGGCAATCCATTGAACCGCCACTGCAATTGACATTGCTCCCCGGATACTATTGGGGAAAATCTCCGAGAGTAGTACCCAGCAAACAGGCCCCCAGCTCATTGCAAAAGAAGCTGTGTAAATGAGCATAAATACCAATGCTCCGATGCCTACCTGCTGAAAATAAAACGAACAACCCAGTGCGATCATACTGACCGCCATTCCAAGGGATCCGATAATCATCAGTGGTTTACGGCCAAACTTGTCGACCGTAAATATTGCCAGCACGGTAAAAAGTAAATTTACCACACCTACAATAATGGTCTGCAGTAAAGAAGAATCCGTAGATGCCCCCATATTACGGAATATATTACCAGCATAATAGAGTACGACATTAATCCCCACAAACTGCTGAAATACAGATAGCAGGATCCCAATAACAATAATCAACGAGCCGTAAGACAGCCAGGGGCGGCTCGTGGTATGTAATGTGCTTTTAATTGACTGCAGTACTAGCGGCGCTTCCTGCTTCCCACCGATTTTTTCAAGCACTGCCAGCGCCTCATCATCTTTGCCTTTCATAACCAGATATCTTGGCGTTTCCGGGATGAAAAACAACAAAATAAAGAAAAGTGCTGCCGGGATTACACCGGAGAAGAACATCCAACGCCACCCATCCGTCCTCAACCACTCATCATCGCCTTGTCCTGCAATAATATAGTTTACAAAATAGATGACCAACATACCAAAAATAATGGCAAACTGGTTAAAGGAAACCAGTTTGCCCCTGGTTTTGGCAGGTGCGATTTCTGCGATATACATCGGTGAGATCATAGAGGCCAGTCCGACCCCTATTCCGCCGACGATCCTGTATATCACGAAAGAAAACACATCCAAAGTGCCAAAAACATTGAACAGCTCCGGTTTCCAGGCACCGATAGCAGAGAATAAAAAGCAAAGCGCTGCAATAAAAAGCCCGTTCTTTCGCCCGATACTTTTAGAGACCATACCCGCAATTGCGCCACCTACAATACAACCCACCAGAGCACTTGCGATGACAAATCCTTTAATAGAATCTGCAGCCGCCTGGATATCGCTCACAGCCACCGGAATACTTTCTCCCAAAAAATACCAGGACCAAAGTCCCCAGGCAGCAAGGACAATTAGGGCGAACACGATCCCACGTCTTTTTCCCAGCAGCTTAAAGAACTGAATACAGACAATTAAAGCCACCACGAGCAGTACGACAACCAGAAGTATCCGGTACTGCCGTACGATGGGTGCTGTCAGCGACTGGTAATTAGCACTACTGAGCATTGGTGTAATGTAAAATTCCACCAGCGATTTTTCGGCACCGTTTACCACTGCTGTATCATAACCAAATAGTAGCCCGCCAAATGTGGCCACAAGGGTCAGTAGTATAATATAATACTTATTGCCCTTTTCAATGGAGCTACCCGCAGCCGAACCTGGATTAATAAAAGCCATACAATTAAGTTTTGATTTTATTGACTAAATATGCTGATTAATCAGATTTTCATAATACTCCTGTCTGCCACTTATCATAGCCGGTTCCCCGTGTTCAGCGGCATAATTTCTTAAATCTTCCAGTGTTAATTTACCGGCTTCGTAATCCTTACCTGCGCCACTGTCAAATGAACTATAACGATCCTGACGCAGTTTAGTATATTCAGAATTTTGGAGGATATCATCCGCAACAATGAGTGCGCGGGCAAAAGTGTCCATTCCGCCGATATGTGCATAGAACAGATCTGCCGGATCTGTTGAATTACGTCTGATCTTCGCATCAAAATTGATGCCCCCGGTCTTAAATCCGTCCACTTCCAGTATAATCAACAGGGCTTCTGCCAGTTCATTGATATTGTTAGGGAATTGATCCGTATCCCAGCCGTTCTGGTAATCACCTCTATTGGCATCCATTGAACCTAATAAGCCTGCACCCGCTGCGACCTGCAATTCATGTTGGAAGGTATGGCCGGCAAGTGTAGCATGATTCACTTCCAGGTTCAGCTTAAAATCATTTTGCAAACCGTAGTGCTCCAGAAACCCAATAACGGTAGCAGCATCATAATCATACTGATGTTTGGTAGGTTCGCAGGGCTTGGGTTCAATCAAGAACGTACCCGTAAATCCATTATTTCGCGCATAATCTTTGGCTACATGCAGAAATTTTGCAAGGTGTTCCTGTTCACGTTTCATATCGGTATTAAGTAAGGTCATATACCCTTCTCTGCCACCCCAGAAAACATAATTTTCTCCGCCCAGCTTAATAGTTGCATCTAAAGCCGTTTTTACCTGTGCACCGGCATGTGATAATACCTGAAAATCAGGGTTAGTCGCTGCACCGTTCATGTAGCGAAGATGAGAAAACAGATTCGCGGTCCCCCATAATAGCTTGACCCCACTTGCTGCCTGCTTTTCTTTGGCATAGTCCGTGATCGTAGCTACGCGTTTTTCGTTTTCAACTACATCATTCGTATGATCAATCAGATCAACATCGTGAAAGCAATAGTAGGGAAGGGACATTTTTGTCATAAACTCAAATGCCGCATCCATTTTATCCTTTGCACGCTGAACCGGATCAGTCGCGACGTCCCATGGGAACAGATGTGTCCGCCCGCCAAAAGGATCAGAGCCGTCCCCGTTAAATGAATGCCAGTAGGCACAGGCAAAGCGGAGCCATGATTTCATGGATTTACCTGCAACCAGCTTGTTTTCATCATACCAACGAAAAGCGAGTGGATTTTTAGAATCCAGGCCCTCGTAAGCAATACGGCCAATACCCTTAAAAAATTCTTTATCTCCTGTAATGATCGACATAATGTTGTCCTTTTGTTTTAAATTAATTAATATAATATATCCAAGTATAAAAAGTCTTAAGCCTAATTCTTTTATGGTTCCATGTGTAATGATAAAGCAGCCTTCCATTTAGCGTAAACGGTGTCATATGCCCTCATTAAAGCCGGATCGGGCTGCACAGTTTCTATAAGTTCAAGTTTAGTAAATGCGTCCGCGGGCCGCCTGTAATACCCAAGTCCGATGCCTGCGCCCAGTGCAGCACCGATGCTGCCATCCGTGCGATAGAGTTCCAACGTTAGGCCAGTTGTATTTACAAATGCCTGGGTAAAGGTTCGGTTCAGAAACATATTGGCCTTACCGGCCTTGACGACACGTGTTTGCATGCCACCTTCCCGCATAATATCCAGACCATACCGGAAAGAAAAGGCAATACCTTCGTGTACTGCTCTATATATATGTGTCTGCCCGTGGTTATTAAGGTCAATATCCGATAGATGAGCACCAATCTGAGCATTGCAAAGCATTCTTTCCGCCCCGTTACCAAAAGGCAGAAACAACAGTCCTTCTGCACCGACGGGCACCTGGAAAGCGAGATCATCCATCTGGTTGTAACTGATATCATCTCTGGTCACCTTCTTAATCCAGTGATTACTGATCCCGGTTCCATTGATACAAAGCAGAACGCCTAGTCGCCTGCTCTCGGTACTGTGGTTGACATGTGCAAATGTATTTACACGGGAAAGCGGATC
This sequence comes from Arachidicoccus sp., assembly GCA_035497555.1. Lineage (GTDB taxonomy): Bacteria > Bacteroidota > Bacteroidia > Chitinophagales > Chitinophagaceae > Arachidicoccus. Next base: position 4,067 of record DATJDF010000513.1, read on the forward strand.
AAAACCCAGCTGATCCGTTACGGCATAAATAACGCCGCTGGTTCCAGCCGTCGTGGCGATTTCACCAGGTTCCAAAACACCAAGGGAAAGTGCGTTATTAGGCTGATCACCCGCTTTATAACAGATGGGTGTTCCTATCGGCAATTTCAGTTCTGCAGCAACTGCTTCACTGACGTTGCCATGTTCAGAGAAGACCGGTTGGCACTCAGGGAACAGCCCGGCAGAAAAACCGAAGTAATCCAGTACGCTCCCCGCCAGCTCCTCTTTTTTAAAATCCCATAGAATTCCTTCTGACAGCATGGAAGGACTGGAAGTTATCTGTCCTGATAATTTCATAGCGATATAATCCCCCGGGAGCATCATTTTATAGATTTCCCTGTAAATTTCCGGCTCGTTTTCTTTTACCCATCCTAGCTTAGCGGCGGTAAAATTTCCAGGGAAATTAAGCAGCGACTCCAGACATTGCTGCTCGCCGAGCGCATTCAGCGCTTTTTGTCCTACTTCAATAGCACGGCTGTCACACCATATAATAGCATCACGCAGCAAATTGAGCTGTTCGTCGACCAGTACCAGTCCATGCATCTGATAAGTAATGCCGATGGCCTGGATCTTCGTTGGATCATAATGACCGGTAGCATGTGCCAGTGCGATGGCGGCCTTTACATCTGACCACCAACGCTCAGGGTCTTGCTCTGCCCAACCTACTTTCTGGGACTTGATTTCCCGTTCTGTCGTCTCAGGGTAACTGGCCGTTGCCAGGCATCTTTGTGTGCCGGCGTCCACAACAGCCACTTTTATAGAGGAGGTTCCTATATCGATTCCAAGTAAAAGCATATTATTCTATCGTTATGTTCTTTATAATTATTAAGTAAAAGCTGATATTAAAATTTAAGGCTTGGCTAAATTATAACTTTTTTCTTAAGATTGCAATCGATTGCAATCTTTTTTTAAAAAATAAGAGATATTTTTGCATCCATATGCAAAAAGACATCACAATATATGACATCGCGGAGCAGCTTAAAATTTCTGCCACAACGGTCAGCCGGGCTCTGAATAATAATCCCAGGATCAATGCCAAGACAAGAGAGAAGGTGAAACAGCTCGCCGAATCCCTAGGCTACCGCCATAACACATTGGCAGCCAATCTGCGTAAACAACAAACCAAGACCATTGGCGTTATTTTGCATGAAGTCAACAGTTATTTTTCAACTTCGGTCCTCGCTGGCATTGAAAAAATTACCACCCCGGAAAAATTTGACATTTTAATCACCCACTCCGATGAGTCCAGTATCAGGGAAATTGCCAACGTCAAGAATCTGTTGAACAAACGGGTAGATGGCATTATTGTCTCCCTGGCCATGAATACCCAGAACATAGATCATTTTGACCCGGTTTTTGAACGAGAAATCCCCCTGGTGTTTTTTGACCGGGTAATCCCCGATGCTAAATGTACCAAAGTCGTCATTGATAACTTTCAGGGCGGTTATGATGCTACGAAGCACCTCATTAGTCAGGGCTGTAAGCGGATTGCACATATTACGGCCGATCTGGTCCGTAATGTATATAATGACCGGTATCAAGGCTATTTAAAAGCCCTTAAGGATAATAAGATAAAATTTGATAAGGATCTTGTCAAAATCTGCGGCCTGAACAAAGCAGAAACCACCGAAGCAGTCACCCGGATGCTGGAACAAAAACCTGACGCTTTTTTTATTCCGAGCGATTTTGCAGCAGCTGTCTGTATGGAGATCCTGCACAATAAGGGGATTAGGGTTCCAGAGGATATTGCGGTTTTTGGTTTCAATAATGATATGTTGAGCGACCTGATCACGCCTAAACTGTCTACGATCGATTATCCGGGGCTGCTGATGGGAGAAGTGGCTGCCAAAGAGCTCATTGAGCGTATTAAGCTCAAACGCAAAAACAAGAATATAAAAGACCAGACCATTACGATTCCAACAGAAATCATACTTAGAGAGTCCTCGATTAGAAAAATACCTGTACTTCCAAAACCCACAGCCGCTAAAAAGACAAAGACGGCTGCGGCTGCCGGTAAAGTGCCAGCGCTAAAAAAGACGGTCAAAAAGTAAAATATAGAAACAGCGTATATAGCGCATTCACGCTATCCCCTAAGTGGGGCGGCGACCGTTAAAAAATCATGGGCACTGCTTTGTCCGCTACAGCATTACTCCACTATTATCTCAAATGGTGAAGCGGGCAAGTCCGCTGCATTTACCAGATTGGCACTAAGTGGATTATTAGCCCAGCCGTAGCGGACACGGATGACCTCGCCAGATCTGACTGTATCTGAGTCTACCCAAACTTCATCACCATGAATAGTCGCCTTCGCCCATTGGAAAGGGCCTTCGCCCACTGCAACCGCAAAATAAGCCAGCGGTCCTCGGTCCCGGGTTTTAAGCCCGGTACCCACCTGGTCAAAGCTGAGTACAATATGTCCATCACGTATATGGGCATTTTTTAATATCGGTCCGCACCAGGGCCGGGACGTATGGGAATTCGCTTGATATACTTTTTCTTCGGCTATATAGGCTAATCGCTTGCCCACATCTTGTTTATCCATCGGGTGTACATCATTCCATTCTCCCAAGTCGGTGGTAACGGCCATACCCGTATTCGGTAGCTTCAGCACGCTGCGCTGCTGCTCTCTATGTTCCGCCCAGCCACTCTTGATATTCGCCTCGTGGCTTTGCTGCATGTAATTTGGGAGCTGAACATACAAAAACGGCAGCTGCGGTTTGTCCCAACGACTGCGCCAGCTATTGATAAGTGCTGTTAATTTCCCTCCATAATCACCAGGTGAATCCGCGTTAGATTCGCCCTGATACCAAAGCACACCCTTTACCGGGAATTTAAACAGTGGTGCTGCCATTGCATTAAATAATCCTCCTGGTTTCCAACGGACAAAGGTCTGTGGGGCCAGGGGCACCGCCTCGGCCCCCAGCTTGTATTTCCAAATTCCTGCCAGAGAAAGCGTATCCTTTCCAAGTACCAACAGGTAAGGTTTATCCGGAACAAATCCCCCCTTGCCATTTTGATTGACAATCCTGATCGTAATGGTATTTTCCCCTGGTCTGAGTAACTCAATGGGGAAACGATAACGCCTTCTTGGATAGAGATAGGTTGTATTACCCACGTAGGTTCCATTGACAAATACCGAATCTGCATCGACCATACGTCCCAATACCAGCCTGGCTGTATCAATATTGGTATCCGTATCTGAACCTATCGCCTTTAATTCTGATGCTTTTATAAATACTGCTTTTTTAAACCAGACTGCGCCGTGCACCAGACCCAGCCCCTGATCTTCCCAATAACCTGGCACTGACATGGTTTTCCAGTCCACCTGATCATAAGCCAATTTCTTCCAGTTATTTAAAAGGCCATTGTCTTTCTCTTCCAGCGCCTGAGACCATAAGTCTGCCCGCTCCCGATCAGCCTTTTGTATTCCGGCAATCAGGTTACTGTCTTTAAACTTTTCATAAGCTGCATAATCTTTTGGATAATGCTTAAGTTCCGCTTCCGGCAGCCATGCCTCAATAGGAGATCCACCTAAACTGGCATTAATCAGGCCAATGGGCACTTTTGTCTGCCGGTAGATTTCCAGGGCAAAGAAAAACCCAACAGCCGTAAAGGCGCTGACATAGGGACCGGTGGCTGGCTGCCAGTTTCCCGATGAAAAATCAGCATGCTCTTTATTAAAATCATAACTACCCTGAACTTTGAACTGCCGGATCATGCTATCATCCGTTGTATCTATTAGACCTGGATAGCGTTCATCCACACTGGCCAAATCATGCTCCATATTTGATTGCCCGGAACAGACCCACACGTCACCAAAGACAATATCTTTCAAATAGATTGACTCCTTCCCACTTTTAACGGTGATGGCAAAAGGGCCTCCTGCCGGCTGGGCCGGCAGTTCAATCTGCCATTTGCCCGCTTTATCTGTCTGACCTTTATACTGCTTGTTTTTAAACTGTATTTGTACGGAGGCTCCAGGAGTTGCCCAGCCCCACATATAAATTTTTGCGTCCCGCTGCAAGACTGCTCCATTACTGCAAAGCCGTGGAAGCCGGAGCTGTGCATTAGCCACACCACACATGCTCATGCATATGAACAACCACAGCAGCGGTTTGACCCATTTATCTTTTTGCATGACCCTACTTATTTTTATTATCCTGTAAAGTTTATCCGCTTACGTCAGCGGGCCCAATACCTTAATATCACGCCATTATTCATGGTGCAAAATAGGAGGTGGGTGCACCCAAAAATGTTTCAGCGGCAGGCGCTGGCTTTTCATTATTAAAATCCAGTTCAAACTTTTGTATCAGTACTCCGGGTGTCATAGCCCAGACTTTTAGCGTATGTAACCCGCCACGCTCTACTGTATATGGCCGAATGATTTTCCGGATACTCCCGGCAACATCTTTTCCCCAATTTCTTTCTGTAAAACCTTTATTAATATTGATTACCTGCGGCTCCTGGCCGTCGATTGACAGCGCAAATTCAAGGCCACCGGTCGACCACATATCAAAAGTAGGCGAAACGAAGATGGTCATATGCAGTTTGCCGCTGTCCTGGCTAAAAAAGCGGTAGCTGACACTGGGATTCTCCTTACTGAATGCGAGCGTTTCAAAAGTGACGGGAAAAGGCTCGATTGCGTTTTTTGTTTTACCAATACCCGGTAATACTTTCCAATGAACACCCGCCTGCTCTTTTGCATGCTGGAAATCACCTGCATTAAAACTGATGATGTGATTTTCACCTACGAAAGCATTAGTGGGCGGTACTGCAGCCGGGTTATTATTGACCCGTACCCAGACCTTTACCTGCTGCTTTCCACTCTGGATAATGACCGGTGCATTTGCTATTTTACTGGGCGCCTTCATCCAATCGATATCAAAGCCAACCGAGGCTCCGTCACTTCCAGCTTTGACTACGCCTGAAGTATGTTTTAGCTTTATCCAGGGGGCGTCCGTTTTTACGTTGAAATTGAGCGGCGCTTTTCCCCGGTTAAAGACTGTAATAAAGTTTCTGGTCTTTGCACTTGTATAAGGGTTCAGGACCGGCAGTAAGCCACTTGTTCTTGCAAGTGTATGTGTCGCTGCTTGCTTTGCCGTTAAAGGCAAAGCCGTAGTATCACCTATAATAGCGACACCCAGCGCGCTTTTCTCTGGAACTGTAATTCGTCTGACGGCAGGTATACTATTATGCTCGGGCTGCTGCCAGTAGGTGTAGCCGATATGGGTCTGATCCATCATATGATTCCACTTCCCGTCAGCATTGATTTTATTGTAGGTATAGGAAAGCAAACTATCCTGCTGATAAAACCATGCGACGCTGTCTGCATATAAATTAGTAGCACTACGTCCCTGGCTTGCAAAGAGATGATTTTTAGCCTGGGCTTCATACAGTTGATACAAATTAGCACTGGCTTTTACAGGATAAAGCACCAATTCAAAAAAGGCAGCCTGATAGGCTTTGGGCAATTTCTGATATATGGCTTCACTTTTTGTGACAAGCTTTTTATAGTCTGCTGTTACACCTGCCCATTCTCCATTTACCAAACTATATGTTTTGCTGTTGAGCAGTTCCGGTTTGACTCTCTCGTTATATTTAGTGTACTTATCCATTATCTCAGCGGTGGCAGGGGCAAAGGCCGCCCCAAACTGTTGTTCACACCACTGCACCGTATATGCTTTTAGGCTTTCATAAGGCAAGGCCTCAGGATCCCGGGCAAAATCCAAAAAGAAAGATATCGGAAATTCCATTGGCTTTAAATCCCCTACATTGACTATCCATATCCTGTCAACCCCGTATTTATAGGCCAGGTGCATTTGCTCCCAGGTCTTGCTAATCGTATTCGTGTTGATCCATTTATAATTTCTGGGGCCGCCAACGTAATCAAAGTGATAGTAGATGCCATATCCGCCGGATCTGGCCTTGTCGGTTAGTTTTGGCAGCTTACGCAGATTCCCCCAATTATCATCGCAAAGCAATAGTGTTACATCATCCGGCACCCGCATCCCCTTGTCATAATAATCCTGCACTTCTTTATACAGTGCCCAGAGCTGTGGCGTCTTGGAAGGGTCTTTTCCTGTCACTTCGCCGATGACGGCCCGTTGATCCTTCACAATCTTTTCAAGTAAAGCGATATTACTTCCCTCCGTCATGGGCATATCGCCGTCACCGCGCATACCGACCGTGACAATACTTTCATGATTGCCCATATGCTGGATGCCGGTTTTCCAGAAATCCTTTAGGTTTGCTTCATTCTCCTGGTAATTCCAGGCGCCTTTTCCATAGCGTTTCCATTCCTGCTGGGCGCGGAGCATGGGTTCGTGATGGGAAGTGCCCATTACGATACCATACGTATCGGCTAAGACCGGGTTCAGGCTATCATCATCATTAAAAGCACTCCCCCACATGGCCGGCCATAAATAATTGGCTTTTAAACGAAGCAGGAGTTCAAAAACTTTGATATAAAATTTGTGATTGAAGCCCCCAAATTTTTCTTTCGTCCAACCGGACAGGGCCGGTGCCTCATCATTTAAAAAAATTCCCCGATACTTTACTGCCGGCTGTGCCAATACCAATTTTTTGGACAAGGCATAAATAGCCGTTTTTTGGGGGATCGGAACATCCGCCCACCAATTCCAGGGCGATACCCCGATTTGCCGGGAGAGTTCATAAATACCAAATATTGTACCCCGCTTGTCGCTGCCTGCGATCACAAGCGCCTTATCGATGCCCGCCATAGGATGATCCACCACCTGAATAAGTGTAGATTCCCATTTTCCGGCAACCCCCGCTACATTTATTTTGCCCGCCTTTATTAAGCCATCAATCAGGGCACTGCGGCCAACGGTCCCCACAATAATGGCCGTCTTTGTTTCTTTTTTTGGCTTAGCGAGTCGGTGTAGGATGTCTGGTCGCAAGCCAGTGACACGGCCAAAATCGGCCTGCAGACTTCCAAGGGCAATCCATACGCCTTTCCAGTCAGCACTGTCCGCATATAACTGTGCTACACTACCTGGGCCGGCTATCTGCATGGCAGTTCCGGCAGGTTCAAATGTGATCACCCTGGACTGACTATAAAGTTTTTTACTAGTCGCCAAGAACAGGAGCAGACAGCCGGCGAATAAACCTGACAGTTTTTGCATAATGGTATTATTTTATAAAACTAAAACCGCGTTACGTCATAATACACCGCCTTGCGTTGCAAAGAAGTATCAAAAAGCAGGGGATAATTCTTTCTACCCGGCACAGGATAGTTATCGAGCCAGGTGTCCTTATCTGAAAGGTTCCAGAAAGTCACGCCTGTTATATCTTTTTTATATTTACGGAAGACCTGGAAGAACATTTTATAGGCCGCGCGCTGGCGGTCTTCCAGTTCCCCTTTGTAAACGACCTTGTCCGAAGGTTTGAGGGATCTCCTGTTTTTCTCCCATGGAAAAACAGAAACGTCTAACTCCGTAAACTGCACTTTAAGGCCGAGCGCTGCGTATGCTTCAATCGCCTCTGTCAGCTCTTGCTGTGAAGGTTCATTAATAGACCAGTGTGCCTGGATACCGACTCCTGTAATAGGGACACCTCTATCCAGCAGCCCTTTTAATAATTTTATAATCCTTTTTCTTTTCTCCGGCCGGACGGCGTTGTAATCGTTATAAAACAAAGCAGCTTTGGGATCCGCCTGGTGTGCATACCAAAAGGCACTGTCAATAAATGCCGGGCCGCATATTTTTAACCATTTGGAATCACGCAAAAGTTCTGAAGGATCATCTGCTACCGCTTCATTGACCACATCCCAACAGTATACCGCATCTTTATACCGACCAACAACAGTATAAATATGCGATTTCAACCGCTGAAATAAAGTATCCCGGCTAACCTCATTCCCATCACTGTCTTTAAACATCCAGTTAGGTGTTTGTTCATGCCAGCATAGGTTATGCCCACGAACTTTGATTTTATACGCACCTGCAAAAGCAACGATCCGATCTGCATTTTTCCAATTGTACCAATGCTGACGAGGATGAATAGGACCCATTTTCATGTCATTTTCCGGCGTAATACTATTAAATTCCTTCAGCATTAACTTTCCTTCTTCCCCCTGTATATTATGCGCATTTACGGCAACGCCAATGGGAAAATAGGAACGGTAGACATCCTTTAATCCCGCATTGTCTGACGATGTGGGCGGCCTGCCCGCAGCCAGATGCCTGCTGCGGCAACTACTACTGACCATACCTGTCATTAAGAGTAGTAGCAAACCTGTGCATCCATGAAGGATCCGCTTGCCGTTGCTGTTACTATTTGGTTTGTTTCTGCGGTTCATAATCACTTCCTTATTCTTTGCTTACTTCTTATTTTACTTCAATAGAAATACTGGCCATCTTTGGCGCTCCTAACTCCTGACTGCGTGCCAAGGGAGAACTTCCGCCGACGTAAATGGTGTATTTGCCCTTGACGAGCTGCGCCTTACCGGCGGCATCAAAAATTTGCAAATCTTTTTCACTGAGTTCAAAGCTTACCTGACTGCTGCCACCCGCATCTACCTTTATCCGTTTAAAGCTTTTAAGGGTGTAATTAGGCGTAAGATAATTTTGTTGCGGCACCCGGATATAGAGCTGAGCCACTTCATCACTGGCTAATTTACCAGCATTACGGATTGTAGCAGTGACCCGCAACTTATCGCCCGCTTTATACGTCTGTTCATTTGCTTTAAGATCCTGGTAAACAAATTTGCCATAATTTAATCCAAATCCAAAAGGATACATGGGCACCTTGTCCATGAAACGGTAGGTACGTCCTTTCATGGCATAGTCTTCATAAGGAGGCAGATCATCCAGTGACATAGGGAAGGTAACAGGTAACTTTCCAGAAGGAGAGACCTTCCCAAATATGACATCAGCGATCGCATTGCCGCCCTCTTCACCCGGATACCAGACCAGCAGCACTGCGTCGGATAATGCATGCACTTTGGTTAAATTCATGGGGCTCCCACCAGTAACAATCGTTACGATTTTCCCTTTATAATCCTTACGTAGTTTTTCTAAAAAGGCAATCTGGTTTTCAGGAATATTATAATCCAACCGGTCTCCGTAATGCGGCGATGCAATCGCTTCGCCTTCTTCACCTTCCAGCGTCCCATCAATACCTATAACAGCAAAAATAACATCAGCTTCCTTGGCTGCGCCTGTTGTCCAGTCTATTGGATTTGCGTTAGGGCGGTCAAGCAGTATACCTTTACGGTACTGCATCTGGCTTCCTTTGGCAATTTCGCCCGCAATTCCTTCCAGTATGGTGGACATCTGGTTATTTATACCGAAGTAATTACCCAGTAGTGCGTCTACGCTTGAAGCATTCGGGCCGGTGATAAAATATTTCTTAAGATCATTTCTAAGAGGCAATGTATTGTCATTTTTAAGCAGCACAATCGACTCTTCCGCAGCCTGGCGGGCCAGGGCGCGGTGTGCGTCACTGTTGATCTCATCCGGGCCGATCTCGTCATAGGGATTGGTGCCTTTCGGATCAAATAATCCAAGTTTTACCCGGGTACGGGTAACTGCAGCCAGCGCACTGTCAATGTTAGCCTCGGTCGTCAGACCTTCTTTTATGGCCTTTAACAGCGCAAAATAGGTGGTTCCGCAATTCAGGTCCATTCCTTGATTAATAGCCATGGCTGCTGCCTGCGCAGCCGTCTTTGCCATATGATGACCCTTATAAATATCCTCAACCGCATCACAGTCAGAAACGACATGTCCCTTAAAGCCCCATTCTTTACGTAAAATGGTATCAATCAAAAAACCGCTGGAGCTGCAAGCCTCGCCATTTACACTATTATAAGCGGTCATAAAAGCCTCGACGCCTGTTTTGGCCAGCGCTTCAAAAGCAGGGAAATAGGTTTCCCGCATATCCTGCATGCTCACCTTTGCATCAAAACCGTGACGCAGCCTTTCCGGGCCGCTATGCACAACATAATGTTTGGCACAGGCGGCAGCGGTCAAATGCAAGGGGTCATTTCCCTGTAAGCCCTGTACAAAAGCCACGCCCATAGAGGAAGTCAGATAAGGATCTTCCCCATAAGTCTCCTGACCACGGCCCCATCTTGGGTCCCGGAAGATATTAATATTGGGCGTCCAGAAAGATAAACCACCATATTGAAGTCCGGCATTTTTATCCCTTGAGATATTATAGGAAGCCCTGGCCTCGGTTGCGATAGCAGTCGAAATTTTTTTCAGTAATACTGGATTAAAGGTGGCGGCCTCACCAATCGCTTGTGGGAATATGGTCGCGATCCCCGAGCGGGCCACTCCATGAAGTGCTTCGTTCCACCAATTATACGCTGGTACGCCCAACCGTGGAATTGCCGGTGTGCTGTTCATTAATTGATCGACCTTTTCTTTAAGGCTCAGTTTGGAAATAAAATCCTGCACTCTGACTTCTACCGGCTGCTTCGGATCTTTAAAGATTTGGCTTTTGACAGCGGTCCCGATCAAAAATAAAGCAGTAATGAAGGTGAATCTTAAGCAAAATAATTTCATGACGATTAAATAATTTTCATGAAAGATAAAACAAAATTCCAAATTGCAATCGGTTGCAATATATTTTATTATTTTACATACAAGTTAGTTCCTCTCTTTTAATCGGATTTTCAACTGCTGCAACCAGCAGCCTCGGCGAAGCAAAACATTTATAAAGTATTCATCCTCCGGCAGAAATCTGCCAAAACGGATGGACTTAATAAACCGGCATAAATACTACATAAAGCCGGCTACCGAAGTAGTTCAAACGTAATAAAACTACAGATGTAGGCGAGCCCCGTCATATAAACAAACTGAATAGCCGGCCATTTCCAGCTTTTTGTTTCTCTTTTAACGACAGCCAGCGTACTCATACATTGCATCGCCAGTACATAAAAGATGATCAGGGACATGGCAGTAGCCAGTGTATAGACTTTGGTTCCATCAGGACGCGTCGCGTTTTCCATTTTCTCCTGTAAGGTAGTTGTATTGTTTTCATCTACACTATAGAGTGTAGCCATGGTTCCCACAAAAACCTCCCTTGCTGCGAAGGAGGTAATTAATGCAATACCTATTTTCCAGTCATACCCCAGTGGGCGGATAACGGGTTCGATGGACTTACCCAGCATCCCGGCGTAAGAATTTTCCAGCTTCTCGGTACCATAATCACGCTTCAGCTGATCCAGCTGTACTGGATCCGTATTACCTACAGAGGCCTCCATGGCTGCATATTTCTGGTCAATAGCCTGCATTCTTTTAGATGGGCCATAAGTGCTCAAAAACCAGATGAGCAAGCTGATGACCATAATGACCTTGCCGGCTTCCAGTACAAAAATTTTGGCTTTTTCAACCATGGTCACACCGACATTTTTCCACCTGGGTGCTCTATAGACTGGTAATTCCAGGATGAAAAAGCTACGCTCTTTTATCTTCACAATCCATTTGAGTACCAGGCTCACTATCAACGCCATGACCACACCCAGCACATACATCCCCATCATAATCAGACCCCGTGCAGAAAAAACACCTAAATAATAAGTATCAGGAACGACCAGGCCTATAAGTATGGTATAAACCGGCAGACGGGCGCTACAGCTCATCAGTGGAGTAATCATGATCGTCAGTAACCTTTCCTTTTTATTCTCAATATTGCGGGTGCTCATGATACCGGGGATTGCACACGCGAAGCCGCTAATCATCGGCATGACGCTTTTCCCGTTCAGGCCCACCTTACGCATGAGTTTATCCATCAGAAAGCTTATACGTGCCATATAGCCCGTATCTTCCAATAAAGTGATCAAACCAAATAAGATCATGATTTGCGGCACAAAAATGACGATGCCACCCAGACCTGCCAGCAGGCCATTACACAGAAGATTACTCCACCAGGCAACGGGTAAGATGCCTGCCACCCAGCCGGTAAAATGAGAGAAGCCCCAATCGATCGCGTCCATCGGATATTGTGCCAGCCAGAAAATACTCTGGAACAGTAAAAATAATACAACCAGCAAAATAAGATACCCCCAGACCCTGTGCAGTAAAAGATCATCCAGTTTTTCTGTAAATATCTTTTTTTGCAAGGGATCTGGCTCCACCACGAACTGTTGCATGATTTTTCGGATCCGGGTATAGCGTTCCAGGATTTCGTCTGCCTGGATTTTGGTGGCACTGAATTTTGTTTTCGTTTCTATCCGGGCAATTTTATCTTTTACTTCCAGAGGGAAGTCAAGGTTTTTATAATTAGCCAGATAATGAATCGCCAGATAGTCATTGACCTCCGGCATTTCCTGTTGCAATTCCCGGATGGCATCAGGCGCCAGGTGCTTGATGTCAATAAAATCCTGGGGTGGGGTAATAACGGACTGCGCCATCACATGGCTGATGACCTTTTTTAACTCATTTATCCCTTTACCCGCTCTGGGGTTAACAGGTACGACCGGTATATTCAGTTCCCTTGACAACGCATCTACATCAATGCGGATACCTTTTTTCTGGGCCAGGTCATTCATTGTCAGAGCAACCACCACCGGGCACTTAAGGTCCATTAACTGTGAACAGAAAAGCAGGTTACGTTTTAAATTGCTGGCATCCAGTACCAACAGCATCAGATCAATATGTTCTGTGCGGGCAACATTCATCATTACTCCATAAGCCACCCATTCATCTGCGCGCCGGGGATAGAGACTATAAGTTCCCGGAAGATCAATAATCTTTGCATGCGCTCCCGGCCCCAGCGCAGTTGTCCCTGTTTTTTTATCAACAGTAACACCGGGAAAATTGCCTACTTTCTGATTAAGGCCCGTAAGTGCATTAAAAAGAGACGTTTTCCCGCTATTTGGATTACCAGCCAGGGCGATCTGAATGGATTTTTTTCCTGTTCTCATCATTGCGGGGCAAATTTACCACTCCTGATTAATATATCAGTTACGATTTTGGGAAAGAAATGAACCTTTCTTTATCTTTTAGGACTTTATTGAGCTCTTCATAAGGTATTCCTTAACTTTGTCTCATGAAAACGGGTAAAAGCTTTTTATTAGATACCAGTGATTCCTACGATGAGTTTTTCGAAGACTCCTGTCTCATCGGACTGGTCACTTCTGTCAAAAGCTATAAATTTTGCCTGCAAGTCAATAAATTGCTCAATTTTGATTTCAGACTTAATACGGATATTGAGATCATACTCAATAAAAAAAACAGGAATTACTATTTTCCGGTATACCAGTCCAATGTAAAACACAGTTTCACCAAACATTATCTTTACAGTAACAGAAATGACGGAGAAATTCTGTTGCCGGAATTCAAAAATATTGATTTCATCTGGCTCATCAAAGGCGAAGCAAATATCCACGAACAATTTGGCAACCTGCTTTCCCTGGTTAAATCCATTCAGGATATACAGCTTGCCACAGAAATAGATTACACCTACTTAGGTAATCGGGAAAATCTGATTTTCTAAAACCGGATGGTTCTATTCATCATCACACACCTTATACCAACTCATTAATCCACTGATTTAACAGGGTTTTCAGCTGGCTGTTACTGTAAAACCTTAACGCGGTTCTCCGGTACCAATCATCAAAATTGTTTTACCTTGCAGGGAATCAAAATACTTTTTATGATTGGTAGGGAGTTAATACATGTTGAAACAGAAATCGGGGAATTAAGAAGACTCATCATACATAGCCCAGATGGCGGAATCGGCAAAGTCGTACCGGCAAAGTTTAAAGAATGGCTTTATGACGATACCGTCCATCTTTCCCAGATGCGAAGAGAATATAATCAATATGTCAAACTGTTACTACACTTCACGGACCCTGATAAGGCCGCTTATGTTATGGATTTTGAAAAATCGCAAGCGGATAAAATGCAGCCTGATTGTTACAAACCAGATAATCCGGCTTATTTTAACAGTAAAAATGTTTTAGATACCCAGTTTCTGCTATCAGAAATGTTGGAGGAGGATAGCCTGCGTCAAAGAGTTATATCTGCTGTATGCGCGTGGGAAGGTAGTAGTTCCAAAACAGAAAAAAAATTACTCGCCATTGAGCATTCCACCGATTTAAGCAAAGCCCTGATAACCGGGATTATTAAAGAAGGCCAGGGCGCTACCGGAGAGTTCATATTCGCACCCTTACCCAATTTTATCTTTACCCGTGATATTGCAGTAGCTGTGAACAACCATTTACTGCTGAGTAATGCGGCGAGCCCGGCCAGAGAAAGAGAGTCCCTGCTCATGAAATTTATTGCCCAGTTCTCGCTATTCAAAAACCAGGAAGAAAAACTGATTGAAATTACAGAGCCAAGCAACTTTTTCCTCTTAAGTCAGGAGGAGCAAGCCATGCAAAAGACGAGCCTGGAAGGCGGTGATGTGATGATGATCGCCCCGGGCCACCTGCTCATCGGGTGCAGTGTCCGTACTACTTCTGCTGGTGTCAATGAAGCAATCCACAATATATTCGCAGATTCCGGTACCGGGATCGAAAAGATAACTGTCATCAAGATTCCGCAACATCGGGCAATGATGCATATTGATACGGTTTTTACACAGGTGAGAAAAGACACCTGGGTCTTATTCGGACAATTTTCTGAAAAGGTTATGCAGCTTGATAAAAGGGATCAGTATAATTATAACAAAAGGCTATTATCTGCTGGTCATACCGAGGGCGGCTTTAAAATAGAAATCCTTCGGTTCCTCAAACCACTGTCTGAACAGTACGCTCCTTACAAAAATTATGAAGTAAATATCCGGCCTGAAATCACCGGCCTGGAATCCCTGCTCCGGGAAATCAGTATCCGGGATTTTGGTATAGAACCTGATAATGTCAATATTATTTACAGTGGCAACAATACATTCCCCTTCGATGAAAGGGAGCAGTGGACCGACTCCTGTAATCTACTAGCACTAAAAGACGGTGTCGTTGTCGGCTACGACCGCAATGAGCTGACCATCAATACCTTCAAGGAAAGCGGTTTTGAAATCAAAACGGCAGAAGAGCTGATAAAAGCGTTCGCCTCCGGAGAGCGCAGGGCTGATAATATCGAAAACACACTGATTTTACTACCCTCCGCGGAATTATCACGCGCCAGGGGCGGATCTCACTGTATGAGCCAACCCTTATTAAGAGATCCCATTTAATTTTAAAATAGAAACAATAACCCAGAAATTTTAATACGCCTCAATTTTATGCCGCAATTAGCTTCCAGCGTTTTAATGGTTCGTCCAGCCGCTTTTGGTTTTAATACCGAAACAGCAGCTAACAATGTATTCCAACAGAAAATCAGTGCCGGGCAGGAAGCCCTCAGCTCGCAGGCCATACAGGAATTTGACAGGTATGTGCAAACGCTAAGGGAACACAAAATAGACGTTTGTGTGATTGAAGACTCAGCGGTACCGGTAAAACCGGACGCAATATTCCCCAATAACTGGTTCTGTACAATGCCGGATGGTAAAATCATCGTATTTCCCATGTTCGCCCCCAATCGAAGAGAAGAGAAAAGAGATGCAATCCTCCTTCAACTTTCTCATGATTTCAAAGTAACGGATGTGGAAGACTGGAGTGAATATGAAGCAGAGAATTTCTTCCTGGAAGGCACAGGCAGCATGATTTTTGATCATGAAAACAAGACGGTCTACGCCTGCATTTCTGCCAGGACACATAATAGTCTATTGGATACGTTTGCACGCAGTCATGGCTACCGTGTAGTCAGTTTTCATGCGAAGGATGAAAATGGAGCCCCGATATATCACACCAATGTTATGATGCATATTGGTGATACCTACTGTGTTATTTGCCTGGACTCCATTCAGGATGAGGCGCAGCGCATCAGGGTCAGTCAGGAGCTCTCTGCAGCCGGTCATGAAATTATCCCGATCAGTCTAGCGCAGGTGCGCGCTTTTGCCGGCAATATGTTGCAAGTCAAAAACAGTGAAGGCGAAAAATTCACCTTACTTAGCCAAAAGGCATTTGAAAGCCTGACCGGGGAGCAAAAAGACATTCTGGGTATTCATACCCGGCTACTGCCCATGGCAATCCCTACGATCGAAACCATTGGTGGTGGTAGTGCCCGGTGTATGGTCGCAGAAATATTCCTGGAAAGAAAGTAGTCGCAAGAAGCCGCTACTCAAAAATTTATTTACATGAAAAAGCACGCTTCTTTTCCAAATAAACAACAGAGATCAGTAGAGCCGGGTTATTATACACAGCGGTTTCACCACTGGACGACGTATTTTCAAGTGTTATTGCTTTTAATGCTTCTGGTTCTAAATAGCTGTACCTGTCATTCCAATCAGGACAAACCTACAGCGGTATCAGCGGCAGACAGTGCCGCCCAGCTGGAAAATAAGGCGCTTCGTGCAGATAGTATGATGGTTGAAAATCCGACTTCCCCGGATCAGTTTGATACCAGTACCCGAGCCTGGCTTTCAGCGTCATTAGGTGGTAAGCAGGTTAAGAAAGGTGATTTTGACCTGACTGCAGGTGCCAGCGAATTAGACAGCAGTTCAGAAGCCACCGGGACCTTTGGCCCGGCGACGGAATTTACACCTAAAAAAGATTTTTATAAAGACTATGCCCCAGTGTTGCGCTGGTCCCCCGATAGCAGTCACCTGGTCGATTTCGGTTCATATGGCCAGGTAGTCGTCCGGGACGCCAGTGGCAAGACCAGCCTGGAAGGGGGCGAACCCGATACGAAGGTAGAACTCATCAACCCCAAATCTGGCACACAGTCCCAGGTTTTATTCGGCGGACCGGGATTACAGGTACTGAATGTTAAATGGATCAGTAAACAGACTTTTGTATTGCTGTATACCAATACAGTTCATACCCAACCAGACACGCTCATCATGATCGCCGATGTGGACGGGCAGGTACTTCGTCAATATCAGCTAAAATAATTCGTTGAAAATCAATTAAGTATTTGTTCAGCAGCTACTATTATGGGGCAATTTAGGAGTAAATTTACCTAGTGAAACCACAGATCAGATACCATATGCTTTTCCCGCTCATGGCCTTTACCATGACAGTATCCGGCTGCCGTTTCTTTACGACCCAAAAGTCCCAGGAAGTTCTTGTTGCGGGCAGATATAGTGCGACAACGGATTTTTCGCGCGATATGCTCACCATGAACGGCACCAAAAAGACCGTTGTCTATAAAAATGGACGTCAGGAGACACTGCGCTTTAAATCGGATCACCGTTTTCAGAAGACTGTCCGGTTTTCCAGTGACCGTGTAGCG
>DATJDF010000514.1:0-16091 GCA_035497555.1 Arachidicoccus sp.
AACTCTATATAGCCGGTGGCCAGCAAGGACCGGAGGCTATGAGCGCAACGCATAATTTCTGGATGCTCGATTTAGGAGTGGAGTCTGATCAAAGAGCCTGGAAAGTATTGCCCTCGTGGCCGGGTAAACCGCGGATGCTAAGTGTTGGAGGCGTAGTTGGTGATAATTTTCTATTATGCAGTGGCACTGCTTTGGAAGACGGTAAAAGAGATTATCTTAAGGACGCTTATGCCTATGACCCTACTTCCGGCTGGCGCAGATTGCAGGATCTGCCCTGGCCGGTGGTTGCAGCGCCGAGTCCGGCATACCAGAGGGATAGTGCACTATATCTTTTCGGCGGTGATGATGGCCGTTTGGCCACTGGGCCAATCAATCTTAAAGCGCATCATCCCGGATTCTCTAGTGCAATTTTAAAATATGATGTTCTAAAAGATAGCTGGTCAAAGGCGGGGACTGTACTGACTCAAAAGAAAAAGGATGCGGTTGAAAACCCTAATGGAAGTATTTGGGCGCCTGTTTCAACCACCCTTGCTGTCTGGCAGGGTCGTGTAATCCTGGCTGGCGGGGAAGTGCGGCCATCTACCAGAACACCCCGTGTTCTGATGGCCATACCACTGGCATCAGAAACACCCCAAAAAAAATAAGGGCATAAAATCCTGAAATCTGACCTATACTGAACAAAAATGACCGTAAGGATTAGTTTAATTACATAAAAGTAACTGATGGCCAATTTATATACCATAAAAGGAGCTGATAAATCGATGCGTAAGCGCTATAGCTGGACGGTGGTTGCCCTGTTATGGGTCGTCGCCTTTCTTAATTATTTGGACCGGATATTAATTACATCTATGCGGGATCCGATTGTTCATGATTTTTCGATTACCGATGGACAGTTTGGCTTACTTACCGCTGTTTTTCTATGGTCTTATGGAATGCTGAGTCCCTTCGGTGGATATTTTGCAGACAAATACAGTCGTAAAAAGGTGATTATATTCAGCGTATTGGTTTGGTCGCTGATGACACTTTGGACCGGTTATGCCGGTTCCTATGAAGAAATGCTCATCAGCAGAGTGCTTATGGGCGTAAGTGAGGCCTGTTATATCCCGGCTGCACTGGCGCTCATTACAGATTTTCATCGGGGCCGAACCCGGTCACTGGCCACGGGTCTGCATATGAGTGGCTTATATGCAGGTCTGGCACTCGGTGGTGTAGGCGGTTTTATTGCGGAGCGCTTTGGCTGGCGGTTCGGGTTCCATGTCTTTGGTGTTTTTGGCATCCTGTATTCGCTGGTTTTATTATTTGTTTTAAAAGACCTGCCAGACAGGGCCGCAGTTGATAAAACTGCTAAAAGTAACCCCACAAATACGACCATTACAGGCATGGAATCTGAGGGTATCTTGATGGAGCCTGCTGCAGGCACCGACATGGATCAGCCGCCAAAAATAAACATGGTCCTGGCTTTAAAAGAATTGTTTGGACAAACTTCTTTTATAATCCTATTGATCTATTTTGCCATTCTAGGTATGGTCAATTGGCTGGTTTATGGTTGGTTGCCTACCTTTTTGAAGCACCAGTATCATCTTGATCTGGGCACGGCGGGGATTTCTGCAACACTCTATATCCAGATAGGATCTTTTATCGGGGTCGTGGTAGGTGGTATACTGGCGGATCGTTGGGCAAGACGCAATCCCAAAGGCAGGATCTATGTACTAATCATCGGTTTTTCACTCGGTGCGCCATTTTTATTTTTAATGGCCTCTACAAGCGTGTTTTATATCGCCATTATCGCCATGCTTATTTTCGGACTGGCCCGTGGGTTTAGCGATGCCAATCATATGCCTATTTTGCGTCAGATTGCAGACAACCGGTATATCGCTACGGGGTATGGTTTTCTCAATGCGCTGGGGACGATTGTCGGCGGAGGGATGGTTTATGTAGGTGGCGCACTCAGGGATGCAGCTATTAACCTGGCCGTGATTTATGAGGTGGCTGCTGTATTATTACTTGTTGCCACCTGGCTCTTATTCAGGTTAAAAATTAAACCCGACCAATCGTAGCATTTTTAAAATTTGGCTATTAATATACGGGCGAAATATATTTATACATATTTAGATTAAAAGAGATGCTAAAAAGAACAAAGATAGTGGAAAATGGTTTAGCCGGACTCAGGCTATGGGCCGGTATCGGGCTGGCACTATTTATCCTGCTAATTAGTGGTACTGGAAGTTATGGGGCCGTAGTACTCCCCAGCGTTATTGGTAATAACATGGTCCTGCAACGATCTGCAAAGGTAGCACTCTGGGGAAAGGCGAAGCCGAATGTGCGTGTTGTTATCATTACTTCCTGGAACAAAAAGCGGTACACCGTTCAGGCGGGCAGAGATAGCACCTGGAAAGCGCTGGTTCAGACGCCCCGGGCTGGTGGCCCGTACGAAGTCTCTTTTAATGACGGACAGCTCACCACACTCCATAATATCCTGATTGGGGAAGTATGGGTTTGTTCCGGACAATCAAATATGGAGATGCCAATGCAGGGGTTTTACAACCAACCGGTACTGCATTCCAACGACATCATAATGGCTGCAGCTAATCCTGAAATCCGCCTGATAAGATACGAAAGAGCGTTATCCAGGACCCCGAAATTTGATTGTCCATCTACCGGATGGGTGGTGTCAGATGGCCCTTCAGCAAAATTGTTCAGCGCCGTAGGGTATCAGTTTGCACAGATGCTTCAGGAGAAATTAAAGGTGCCGGTAGGTATGATTATGTCCACATGGGGCGGGACCATGATTGAAGGCTGGATGCCAACAGAAAGCTTTAGCGCATTTCCGGAAATTAAGGTGCGGCCTGCGTCCGCTTCGGATACCACGGCAATGATTAAAAATGAACCGTCCGTTTTGTTTAATGCCATGATTCAGCCTTTTGTAGGCTATGGCATTAAGGGCGTACTTTGGTATCAGGGGGAACAGAACCGGGTTAATCCGCAAATTTACGACCGGCTATTGACAAGTATGGTGAGCGACTGGCGTGCACTTTGGAAGGCAGGGTCCTGGCCATTTTATTATGTACAGATTGCGCCCTATAAATATGTAGATAAATTAGGCCCGGCAAATTTACTCAGGGAGGCTCAGCTAAAGGCCAGCCATATGATCCCGAATGCTGGGATGGTTGTCAGCATGGATGTAGGGGCGAAGCATTTTATTCATCCGCCCAACAAAACCCTGATCAGTAAAAGACTGCTTTACTGGGCACTGGCAAATGATTATGGTTTTAAAGGAATTGCCTATGCGAGTCCGGAGTTCAAATCAATGCAGGTTGATAAAGAAACTGCACATATAAGTTTTACTCACAGCCCAAAAGGGTTGAGCAGTTTTGGGCAGGAGCTGACTGCCTTTGAGATGGCGGGTGCAGATCACAAATTCTATCCGGCAGCGGCCAAAATCACAGGTAAAGGAGTAGACGTCCACTGTGATAAAGTGCCTGAACCTGTAGCGGTGAGATACGGGTTTAAAGACTGGGCAGAGGGGCATCTTTTTAGCAGTGAAGGATTGCCCGTAGGGCCTTTTCGGACCGATGAGTGGCAAAACGCCGAAAAATAGGACGGATGGTGTCAAGTGCAGCCCGGGTTAATAGGTATGGAAACAGAAATGATTATTAAAATTATCAATATGAATAGTGTCGTCGGAATCGATATCGGTGGGTCACATATTACCACTGCGCTCGTTGATTTGGAGAAAAAAGCAATTCTAGATCATTCTTTGCACCGGTCCAGGGTGAATTGCCACGGGTCCGCCCGGCAAATTATAGACAGCTGGTGTCATGAAATCGAAAATAGCTTTTCAAAGCTCGGGGAGCCGGGTCCTCAGTCAAGAAAGCACTGGAAAATAGGTATTGCAATGCCTGGTCCATTTGATTACGAAAATGGTGTTTCTTTGATCAGTGGCCTGGATAAATATGACGCTCTTTACGGCCTCAATGTCAGAACCTTATTGTCAGATGCGTTAGGCATGCAGCCAGCGCATGTCTTATTAAAAAATGACGCAGCCTGTTTTCTGGATGGAGAGCTTTTTGCCGGAGCAGGACAAGGTTATCAGGATGTATTGGGTATAACACTTGGAACCGGGTTTGGAACGGCATTTGGAATAAACGGTGTAGCGGTGGATGCCGAGCTTTGGCAGACACCCTTTGGTGACGGGCTGGCAGAAGATCATTTTTCTACAAAATGGTTTATAAAACAGGCGGATTTGATAAATGGCAGTGTGATTCAGGGAGTGAAAGACCTGATTGTCAATCCGGCGCATGCTGTAATTAAAGAGCAGCTGTTTTCAAAATTTAGTGAGCATTTGGCTTTGTTCTTTAAAGACCTGTTAACCAGAAGAGGTGCACCGGATCTTATCATTGTTGGCGGCAATATCGCGCAGGCGAAAGACTGCTTCTGGGAAGGGTTGCATCTGGGTTTAAGAAAGCATCAACTAAACCTGAAATTTGTTATTTCTGAATTAGGTGAAAATGCAGCGCTCTTGGGTGCAGCCAGCCTCTGGAAGAAAACAACGGTACTGACTTAAAAGGAAAGATTAACCCGGGTGCACGCATTTTCGAACCCGAGAAAAACCGAAACAGAAAAATAAAAACGCTGTAGAAAGGCGTGGATCTTTGCCGGCGATCAACCAATAAATGGCTTATGGATGCGTTTTTTATAGCTTACAGGCAGGGGCCTGCAGAGTTGCTATTCTGGTTTGCGCTTAGCATTTGTCATCCTTTTAAGGTAGTATATTTGGTATTGATCAATTATACTTCCTTGTATTAATGATCAGTTCAAAGAGATCTCAAAACTGCCGCTGCTGCTGATATAGAAATAGAATGTTTTATATTTAAAATGCAAATGGAATTTTTTGCTGATCATGGATGCCGGTGGAGGATTCATGATTTGCTTTTCTCTTTTAGTAGCCATACGTTCCAGGCAGGTACAGGTAAAAAGCGACAGAATTGCAATCATTAAATTGGATGTGATCATGGCTAGAAATTTAATCGTTTAGGTTTAGTTCGCAGTTATCAGCAGTTGTTTTTTTCAATTCCGCAAATTCCATATGAGCATGTCGTTCAATTATCGTTTAATAAATTTGGCCTGATAAGCCATGACTTGGTAGCCTTACTTTTTATATCAGGACTTCGGTTTTGGTCCTGTTTTTTTTATGTTTTTTATTTTTACAGCATTTTTTTTGCCGGTTGCTTTTTTTATATTTTCTTTCTTTGCAACTTTCTTTGCTGACGCCTTCTTTGCGGTTGCTTTTTTTACCGTTACTTCTTTAGGAGATGCTTCTTTTAGCGTAGCCTCCTTTGCGGTCGTTTCTTTTACGGTCACTTCCTTTGGCGTTTGATTTTTAGCGGGGGCCTTGGATGCCGGGTTTTCCTTGATTTTATAACCTTTGATAAGTGCTTTACTCGCCTTGTTTACGTTACGAAGCCAGTTTTTGGGACTTATTCCTTCTTTCAGATCCGGGAGCGCCTCTTCCAAAAGTATGGCCGCCTCTTTACGTAATTGTTTTTTATCCTTTTTGGGAAAACTTGCCTTAGCCATTTGTAAATATTTTGATTTAATAATTGCTTTACACAAAAATAATAATAAATTAATTATCTCAATGTTATCTTTCCTGGTGTCTTTATTGCCAGTTTAATGATGGATTTTTAAAAAAGATACCGAAAGCCGGGATCTTTACAGTTTTGAGAAAAGCGGATTTTTTTGCGGTTGTAACCTATGACCTATTTGAGAGGGTTTAGGAGGGCTGAGCTTGTTGATCCATGCTTATGCATGACATAGGAAATGGCTCAATGGCAAATCGGGATCTGGAAAAAAGAGCTGATCAGAAGCGGGGCAATATAGAGATAAGCAGTGAACAGCGATAAAAGACCGCTCCCGGGTACTCCCGGGAAGCGGTCTTTACACATAAATAAAATTAGCTATTAATGTCGTCGTCGTCTTCGTCATGCTTTTCCGGTTTCAAATCTGATTGAATCAAATCCTCTTCCAGCTCAGTCTTGTCCTTCTGATTGCTTCTTATTAACCAGATGACCAGTATGACCATGGCGATCAAAAACACGCCAATCCAGGCCTAATCTGTGTTCATGACGGTCGTTTTTACAGTAATTCAAGTGAAAAAAACCTGCCAGTTTAAATGGATATTTTGGCGCCTGTTACACTTTAATGATTCAATAAGGGGGTTTTTTGATTTGAGCCTAAGGGCATTAAAGCCATGATTTACTTAGTTTTAAGCACCCGACGGCCGACTTAAGCTATTTCTTTTCAATTGAACCATCTTTTCGGGGATTATAACGCTATTTAAGGTGTTCGGCTGGCGCCAGGTCCTGGACACACCTGAACCCCAGATTATTACTTGCACTGTTTTGTTCCCCCTTTCCTCTACTTCCGGCTATGTAACGGATGCAGTAGTCTTCACTACACAAAAAAGAGCCACCCTTCTGAACATGTTTGATTGTACCTGGGTCCCCAGGGTCAAAACTACTTAGAGGCCCCTTTGGATTATTTTCCGGGCTTAATCTATAATAATCGGGCCGGTAATAATCACTGCACCATTCCCACACATTTCCTTCCAGATCGTAAATGTGAAAATTGTTAGCAGGAAACGCACCTACGGGCGCAATACCTATATAGCCGTCCTCAGCCAGGTTTTGATAGGGGAACCGGCCCTGATACAGGTTAGCATGCCATTTATTGCCCGGCTTAAGTTCTTCTCCCCAATAATACTTAGTTGAAGGCTGACCCGCACGAGCGCCGTATTCCCATTCAGCCTCTGTTGGCAAACGTTTACCTGCCCACTGTGCGTAGGCTGCTGCGTCTATGTAGCTGATCTGAACCACGGGATAATTATCTTTTCCCTTTATGGAACTGCCAGGCCCCTCAGGATGGCGCCAATTAGCACCTTTCTTATATTGCCACCAGTTACGTATATCTTCCAGAGAAACCGCCTTTGCCGGCGGCACAAATACGGCCGCGCCGGGCACCAGATCTTTAGCAGGTACACCCGGGTAGTCCCTGGGATTTAATGGCCGCTCACTTACCGTCACATAACCGGTTGCCTTTACAAAGGCCGCATATTGCCCGTTTGTCACCTCGTGCTCATCCATCAGGAAGCTACTGACAGTAACTTTATGCAAGGGTTGGCTATCTCCAAAGCGTTTACTACCCATTATAAAAGATCCGCCTTGAATCAAGCGCATCGCTGCAGTATCCCTACTATGGCCAATTGCCATCGAACCGGTCGTAAAAGCAGCAGCATTGCCGCTTTTGCTTTTCAGGAGTAATAGCTTGGGTGAAGGTGCCTTGCAGGCGATACAGTCCGCCTTTTGAAAACTTGCTGCGTTTTCACTTAGTGAAAATTTCTTGGGTGCATCTTTTCCCGTAGTATTTTTATCGGAGCTGCGGCCACCAGAGCTCTGGCAGCCACTCCAGGTGTATAAACAAAATAACAGGGCAGGCAGCCTTCCTGCCTTCAGAAATGCTTTAACAGCACGAATAGTAACGGGATGCACCGGATGGAACTTTTTTGAGGCGGAGGATAACACGAATCAATTGTTTTTTAAGTGGATAATAGCTGTAGTAAACCCCCTACTGCTAAAAATTAGAAAATAGGCTTAGCTGTTTTGTGATAGTTCCAGTACGGGTACCGCCTGTGGGGGGCTGGCCGGCTCATCAGGTGCCTGTAAATCGGAAGCTAGCTCATTTGTATGCTGCCTGGAAATCCCGGCCAGAGCAGTATTATAGAGCGGATCATCGCCGACCATGGGTCCGGCTTTTGAAAGTTCACTGCCCGGTATTTTTGATTTGAAAATGGGCCATAGTATCTGTGCATACCATTCCTCATTCTTATAATGCTTGATCCCAAAGGAAGTGGGGTATTTACGGGTAATGATCCCGGTACCGAAAATGATGTCCCAAAGGAAGAACATGTTACCGAAATTACCCTTATAATGCCCAACACCGTCACCATCTGTATCTGCATGATGCGCCTGGTGTGTCGCCGGCGTAGAGATCAGTCTTTCCAGTACCCAACCAATCGGCTGCAACGCTTTGTATTTGTAAAAAGGTTTATCCCAGGCAATACTGGAATGCGCTCCGAGTGTGATGCAACGCTTGATAACCTTTACAAATAAGGCCGCATAACCGAGACCTAAGTAAACAAGTGCAGTGGTGAGGAAGGTCTGGGAGAAAAAGATGGTGTAGATGATATTTTGCCGACTCGCCATGGCCATGCCCATGTAAGAGGCAGAATGATGTGTCCGGTGAAAGCGCCACAGCCAGGGCAGCTGGTGATGCAGGCGGTGGTACCAGTATTGGGTCAGATCATCTGCTACAGCAATGATAAAGAATGCCCACCAGAAAGGCACCCAGGTAAGTGTATCTTTCAATGCAGGCAGAAGTACCGGTAATAATTGCAGCGTGAAAAATACGACCACGGGTCGGACAACCACCTTAGGCAGAAAATAGGAGATACCATCTACCAGCTTTTCTTTTTTGGTCCATTTCTTATCATAAAGCCCCAAAGCGAGTTCGGCGATACCCACAATAAGGATAATTACAGGGAAGCCCCAGCTGGATAGATTATGGAAAATAAGTTCCAGCCAGTCTGGCGCTTTTACATCAGAGCTGTGTGGCGCGGCGGTGAGCCAGGGTCTCGCACCGCTGATCGAAAAATAAGCAAACATCAGGATCAGCGGCGTACTGTATAACAGTATACTGATAAGCCCATCCCTTTTAAAATTCAGATGCTTTGTTTGATTTTGTGTTTTTGAAGACATAACGGAATTTTTGTAAGTGATTAGATATTTAGGCGAGTTGTGCAACTGCCCATAAACCAAAATAGTAGATCAAAAAGGGAATAACCGTGAGCAGTGCGCCCACCAGTATTTTTTTTCCAATTAATATGCCGTCCTGTACTGTCATAGTAGTATTTTTTATTGTTTTTGAAACCAATTCCATTTTGAATCATCCGTTCCCATTGTTACTGTCAGATGATGCAAAACTGAATTGGGATAAATATTAATCCTTGTAATTATGGTGAAGTCTTTTTTCACGTACATCGTACCAGTCAATCAGGGGGTAGAGATGATTTTTTTCGGCCTGCTGGTCAAATACAGCTTTTAGTTCCTTTAATTTTTCCGGATATTTTTTAGCCAGGTCGATATTTTCATTAAAGTCTTCCTCCAGGTTATAGAGCTCCCATTTATCATTGTCAAAACTTTTGTCAGGCACCGATTTGCCCTGTCTGAAATCACTCAGATCAATATTGTCCGGTCGGTGCGCTGCAGCTGCTTTCCAGCCGTCCTGATAAATACTGCGTGAACCAAATATGTAATAATACTGGGTATGATGTCTGGACGCTGCTTTTGCATCATTAAAAGCATACACTAAAGAAGTGCCCTGGATGCTGTCCTGCGGGACGCCGCGTATTGTATCCGGGTTGGGCAAATGGAGGTACTCAGTGGTCGTTGGCAATAAATCAATGACATGTCCATACTGATTGCGAATACTGCCCTTGTCTTTAATACCTTTTGGATAAAATACAATTAAAGGTGTATGGGTTGCACCTTCTGCATTGGCATCCTGCTTCCACTGCCTGAAAGGGGTATTGGCGGCCTGTGCCCAGCCGAGTGGGTAATTGGTAAAAGCCTCCTTAGTGCCAATCTGCTCTATTTGTTCCAGATTGGTCTTCAGGTAGTCTTCGCTTGATTTTTCAAGGGCTATATTTGTTTTTGGCTGGATGCTGCCATGCTCTGTACCTTCTTTGCTTGCACCGTTATCACCGATAACCACAAAAATCAGTGTATTGTCTAACTGTCCACTTTCTTTTAAATGATTGACCAACCGGCTTACCTCGTAATCTGTATAAGTCAGATAGCCTGCATAGACTTCAAAGAAGCGTGCATAGAGTTTTTGCTGCGCTGACGTAAGGCTGTCCCAGGCCTTTACTCTTTCGTTACGTGGTGGTAATACCGCACTCGCCGGGATAATCCCCAGTTTCTTTTGCCTGGCGAAGACCTCTGCTCTGAATACGTCCCAGCCTTTATCGAATTTTCCTTTATAAAGATCACTCCATTTTTTGGCTACCTGATGTGGGGCATGTGTTGCTCCCGGCGCATAATACAGGAAAAAAGGTTTATCAGGTGCGGCTGTATGCTGCTTTGTAAGATAATCAATTGCTTTGTCCGTTATTTGTTCACTCAGGTGCCTGCCATCTGTCTGGACATGCGCTTGATCCAGGACCAGGTCGGGTTGAAATTGATCAGTCTGGGAACCTAAGAAGCCAAAGAAATGCTCAAAACCTTTGCCAGTTGGCCAGTGATCAAAGGGGCCGGCGTCCGTCGCTTCCTCATCCGGGGTAATACCGTATTTGCCGACCGCAAATGTATTATAACCATTATCCTTAAGAATCTCTGCGATCGTACCGTCCTTGGCGGGTACCCGGCCATCCCAGCCCGGAAATCCGGCAGCAGACCATTTATGGGAAAAACCGCCTTCATGTACGTTATGATGGTTTCGGCCGGTTAAAAGTGCTGACCGGGTCGGGGCGCAAATACCCGCATCATGGAAATTGGTAAAACGTAGGCCGTTATTTGCAAGACTATCAAAGGTGGGTGTATTTATTAATCCACCAAAGGTTGAAGAGGCGCCAAATCCTACATCATCGAGCAATATCCAAATCACGTTGGGCGCACCTGCTGGTGGTTTTACGGTAGGTGGCCACCATTCAGTGGAGGCGTCCAGGGTTTTGGCCACCTGACCTCCATAGCTAAAAGTAGGTGGAATACTCTTTCTGGAATACGTCTGCGCCTGCAACTTTGCAGCGCCCCCTGCCAGGCTACCCAGAAAGGTGGTCAGCCCAATTAATAGAACAAACAACGGACGGTTGTCATAATGGTTTTGGAGGTTTTGCTTTGCCTTAGCTGTAATGTTGACAGCGCCTGGCTTTTGTTTTGATTTTGTCTGAATTGCTGCTTCAGGTGTTTCACGAGTTACATCACCGGTAGCTGACACACCCTGTACATTGTTGTTATGAGCAGCACCGATACTACCCGCTGATTTTGGCGGTCGTTTATTAGCCGTTAAATTGAGTGGATTGGAATGCATTGTATTATATTTTGAAAAGTGATTGAATTTTTGATTTTAATGAAGGACCGGGCTTATTCTGCCCAGCCTGGATTCTGTTTTAATAATGGGTTTAACTGTAGTTCCGTATATGGAATGGGAAATAAGGTATCCTTCAGACTTGCTGCTGATTTGGAAGCAATTTTATGCAGGGCTGCTACCATAAAGGTGCCGCCTCTTCTTTTTAGGTCAAACCAGCGCTTGCCTTCCTGCACAAATTCTCGCCTTCTTTCTAAAAAGACTGAATCCCTGAAATCGCCTTTATTTAGACCTAAGGGAAGATCATTAATGTGCGCCCGTTCCCTTATGAGATCAACCGCCCTGTAGGCATCAGGCGTAGGGCCGGCTAATTCATTAAGGGTCTCTGCGTAAAGAAGTAATACTTCCGCATAGCGGATGACCGGGAAATTAACGCCGCTTCTTCCTTGTTGATTAAGTGGAGAAAGCGAATAATCTACAAATTTATTCAGGTAAGGTGTATAGGGATTATTAAAGACCGAAGTCTTACCACTGGACCCGTCATATTGTGTCGTATAGAATGTCACACCCTTACGTGTGTCACCCGGTTCAAAAATTTGAACCACGCTGCTATCAGAGATGCAGTCAATAGGGTAAACATTCACATTAAAGGAAGTAAAACTGCTGCTCAGACTCTGCTTGCTGTTCGCTGCTCCCAGGTTCGTACCGAACTGCACTGAGAAAATGTGCTCTATGCCGTTTTTCGATTCCTGCGCAAAGACGTCGTGGAAATCGGGAAATAATCCGTAACCATAATTTCCTGATGCACCGGGGAATCTTCCCGCATTCAGGACCTTGAGTAATGTTACCCTGGCCTGGTTCCAATCTTTGAGGGTTACATATACATAGCCTAAAAGCGACTGAGCTGCGCCGCTTGTCGGGCGTCCGATGTCAGCAGCACTATATTTTGCAGGCAGCCCTGTGGCGTCCGTTAGATCACTGATGATCTGAGCATACAGACTGTCTCTTGAAGCGTTTTCAACATATTGATCTTTGATGTCGACTGTAGTGGGATCATGTAGTATAAGCGGCACAGGCCCCCAGAGTCTGACCAGGTTAAAATATAATAATCCCCGGACAAATTTTGCCTCCTGAATTAATCTGTTCTTTAGCTCCGGAGAATCAAAAGCAGTAACAGGAATCTGTTCGATCCGGTCCACTGCGATATTGGCTTTATTAATACCTAAATAATGCTGAAACCAGTTTCTCAGGATGCGACTATTTTGTGAAACAAAAGTCATGGTGCCCATGGCCCGCACATCGGGATTCGTATTACTGGGGCTGAAATTCTGATTATCCGTTGTATTGTCTGTCATCAGGTTCAGTTCCCGGCCATACATGGCAAAATCACCGTCCGGATCAGAATTTAATGTGTTATAAACCGCATTTACCGCTGCGATAGCATCAGCCTGTGTTTTATAAAACTGTGGTGCTACAATCTGTGATACAGGTTTTTCGATCAGCTTATTGCAACTCCCTAGCCCGATCAAAAATACAGAGAAGAGCATCAATTTGGCAGTGGAAAATGTCCACGGAAGCAGACGCTGGTCCTGACGGCCGAACCGGCTGACAAGCGCCCCACAAATAAACCAGAATAACAAAAAAACATATCCTTTTTTCATAATTTCATAATTGTTTTCGTGACGAAAATGCTTAATAACTAAAACGTAAGGTTCAGCCCAAAAAGAAATGTTCTGGAAGCCGGGTAGATACCGTAATCAATGCCTTGTTTGGTATTATCATTATCAAAATAATTGGCCTCCGGATCATAACCTGTATAATTCGTTATCGTGACCAGGTTCCGTGCCGACACATAGAACCTAAGATCCTGAATGCCTAACGGATCAAGAAGGGCTTTTGAAAAGCTGTACCCCAGGGTCAGGTCCTTAAGTCTTGCATAAGAACCATCTTCAATAAATCTGTCAATCACCTGCGGTACGGGCGAATTGGTCGCCCTTGGCATGGTTCCTTCAGGGTGATCAACACGCCAGCGGTCCAGCAAAGTGGCAGATGCACCCAGTGCCAGGGTAGGTCTTTCCAGGTCCTGCTGTAATTGATTGAAGATTTTGTTGCCATAGCTTCCCTGCCAATTAACCGATAAGTCAAAACCATTATAATCCAGATGATTTTGAAATCCGAAGGTGAATTTTGGCTGTGCATTACCCAGATTGTGTTTATCCGCCGTTGTAATGACTTTATGGCCATCCTGGGCCACATATTTCTGATCACCGACCTGTTGTGGAACGCCCAAAAGCAATGGCACGCCATTATCAAGATCTGCCTGCGTTAATAATCCTGCAGTAGTATAACCCCAGAAGGTCCCCACCGGAAGGCCGACCTGGACAATCACCGGGGAATTCTGACCTACAGGTGCGGAAGGGTAAAAGGCGTCAATACCGGTCCCAAGACTTAATACCTTATTTTTATTGGCCGCAAAATTGAGGCTGGTTGTCCAGTTAAAAGTATTTGACTGAATATTTTTGGAATTAATGGAAAACTCAACACCCTTGTTTTCTACACTACCCACATTTTCAAGCACACTGGAATAACCGGAAAAGACTGGGAAGGGTACATTCAGCAACAGATCAGTCGTTTTTTTATAATAGGCATCAAAGACAATACTTATCCGGTTTTTAAACAGATCGAAGTCTATACCCGCGTTATACTGAGTGGTGGTTTCCCATTTAAGATCCGGATTGGCCAGTTGTGAAGGGGAGAGACCTGTTACCAATTTTAAGGGTGAGCCTAAATAATAATTCGTGGGTGCTAAAACCGCCAGAGCGCTATAGGGTGGTACCCCGGAATTACCGGTTTTGCCCGCCGATAACCTGAGTTTTAAGTTGCTAATTGAGGAGACCCTGAAAAAATCTTCCTTCGACAGGTTCCAGGAAAGACCGATGGCAGGAAAATAACCCCATTTGTTCTGATCCCCGAGCACAGAGGCGCCATCCGCTCTTTCAGAAACTGTGATATTATATTTATGATCGTAGGAATAATTGATTCTGGCTAAATAAGAATTCATAGTGGACTGGTGAGCATTTGAATATGCGGGTAGGAGCGTACTTGCTGAATTCAGGTTATTATAGCTGGTCAGGTCGTTGGCAAAGCCCTGGGCAGCAGCTACTACGGATTCGTCCTTTTGAAACTGTGTTGTATAACCTGCGAGTACTTCCAAAAAGTGCA
This sequence comes from Arachidicoccus sp., assembly GCA_035497555.1. GTDB lineage: Bacteria > Bacteroidota > Bacteroidia > Chitinophagales > Chitinophagaceae > Arachidicoccus. The sequence continues at coordinate 14,362 of DATJDF010000514.1, forward strand.
GTTGATTAAAATCGTGTTTATAGGTCAGTGTATTCTCGTTCATCCAGGTGACCGCCTGGCTGCTGCCGACAGCGGCTATACCATTCACCTGATAACCGGGAGCAGTAATAGAGGGTGCGTAATTATTCTGTTTTGTATTAATCAGATCTGCACCTGCACTGATCTTTAAAGTCAGATCCGGAATAATTTTGTATTCACCGGACACGTTACCCAGGGTCCTGTTGATTTTAGATAGATTCGTGGAGGCGGTGATATCCTGTATATAGTTCGTGGGTGTGGTAATATAGGAATTTTCCGTATAGTAGCTTCCGTCCGCATTATAAATAGGTACGACCGGCACTCCACGCACAAGTGTTGACCATGCGCCTGCTGGCTTGAGGCCGTTATAGTCGCCACCGGTAAGTGAATGCTCCTCAATATAGCTGCTCGATAAGCTGGTAGTTACTTTAAACCGTTCAGAAATGGTTCGCTCATAGTTAAATCTGACAGCGTAGCGTTTAAACCCGGAATTCAGCAGGATCCCTTTTTGGTCAAAATAATTGCCAAACAAGGCAAATTTTGATTTTTCATCACCCCCGGTAATAGACAATGCATGATTTTGCTGCGTGCCTGTTCTTACGCCCGCTTTTTGCCAGTCTGATCCGGTGCCCAGGGAGTCTAAGGCTGCCTGTGAATAAGTTGGCGCAACATGATCGCTTAAATTAATATCATTGACAAGCGCCCCCCACTGAGCACCGTTAAGCAAGGGTAGGTATTTCGCCACTTTCTGTATCCCGCCGTAGCCATTGTAGCTGATGGCTGTATGGCCTTTTTTGCCCCTCTTGGTCGTAATTATGATTACGCCATTGGCACCACGGGAACCGTAGATTGCGGTTGCTGCCGCATCCTTTAGAATCTCCATTGACGCAATACTACTGGGGTCAATGGTCGCCAGCGCATTAACGCTGGCACCGGTGGTTGCGCCGGTATTGGTGTAGTCATTATTATTATAAAGAATAAACCCATCGATTACATATAAAGGATCATTTCCAAATGAAATAGAATTACCACCCCGGATTCGGATCGTAGAAGTACTGCCTGGTTGGTTGTTGCTTTGGGTTACCACTACGCCGGGCGCACCACCCTGTAGTAAATTGTCAAAAGAAACGGCTGGTTGCTGCAACGCGGCCCCAGACAGGCTGACCACGGAACCACTTACATCGCTTTTCTTCTGGGTGCCATAACCTACTACTACAATATCACTTAGTTGGTTTGAACTGCCTTGTAGCAGTATAGTGACAAAATGCTTGCTGGCCAGGATTTCGGTAGCACTATAGCCAACATAACTGATCTGAACAGCATAAGGCAGGTCCTTTTGTGTATTAAAACTAAACCTGCCCTTATCATCGGTAATGACGCTTTGGTCCAGGCCTTTTATGCGAACGGTCGCCCCTTGAACGGGCTCTTTTGTAAGTTGATCCAGTACGACACCGTTTAATCCCGTTTCATCTACCGGTGCCTTAGTTTGTTGGGCGGCGGCAATCATAGGCAAGGTCAGCATCCACCCGATAAGGGCCTGCATTAAGTATTTTTTCATTATTTTTGTGTTGTTAACAGATAAAAGGTTTACTCTCCCCTTGGGATTGTAATGTTTCGCGACAGCCTTTAGTGTTTTCAGCCGGGACTGCGTCAACAGTTCCGGCATTTTTTTGCAGGATCGATTATAAATGCCCCTTAGGGCATAGCTTGCG
>DATJDF010000515.1:0-22936 GCA_035497555.1 Arachidicoccus sp.
TACATTCAGACTTTTTATCACACTGGCCGGCATCCGGTAAGAGAGATTAATCAGGTCCACAGAAAACGAATTGGAATTTGTAAACCAGAAGCTGGAGGCTACATTATACTGGTCGGAATAATAAGGACCAGGGAAACGCGCATCTGGATTCGCTTCTGTCCAGTGATCGGTCCAGGCTGCAGGAGCATTACCTTTTCTTGCCTGGAACTGGTTCGTATAACTACCCGGCACCAGCGTCTGTCCCCCTACGGAGAAAGAAGATTTGACATGCAGATCAAGTCCCTTCCAGGAGAGACCAAAAGAGAGGCCTGTACTAAAACCCAGTTTGGGTTTAATATAGGTCTGGTCATCCTCAGTAACGATACCATCAGCAGCCGCATACGTACCGTCTTCTTGTTTAGGCCCGCGGATATCCTTGTAATACAGCATCCCCGGTTCCGGCGCTTTTCCAAAAATCGTATAATCAGGATGGCTCTTCAAATAATCGTCCACCTGTGCCTGTGTCCTGAACATACCTTCATAAACATATCCTTCTGTACCAAGATTATAGGTATGGCGGCCTGTAAGATCCTGCCAGGTTCCGGCAATGCCCGGGGCCACATCAATCAATACATTCTGAGAATTGCTGACGCTCCAGCCGGTATTGATAAAGTAAGTCATTTCCCGACCAATTTTTCCTTTCCAGTTGACATTAATCTCGTAACCATACGAATTAATCGTAGCATAATTTTCAGCAGGCATTTTTGAACCGATCGTATATGGAGCACTGGCTGACAAATTAGTCAGCAGGTTATGCCCGTGATTATAATAAGCATCCTGCGTAATATTCAACCGGTTATCCAGGAAAGTTGCATCCAAACCTATATTGTATTTATCAATATCATCCCATCTTGCATAAGGATTTGGCATATTTTCCAACTTGATACCAACATTACGGTCGCCGTTGCCGCCGAAGACAGCGCCATTGGATTGTTGCAGGGTGTAACGCTGGGACCAGGACCAGTCCGCGGTCCGGTCAGTTCCCATAAAGCCGACAGATCCTCTTAATTTAAGAAAATTAATCCAGCGTGCATTTTTCATGAAATTCTCCTTAGAGATAACCCAGCCGGCTGTAATAGCCGGAAAAAATCCCCAACGGTAATCCGGTGCAAACTTGGTAGATCCATCATACCTGAATGAAAACTGTGCTATGTATTTTTCTGCATAATTATAATCTACCCGGCCTACATAGGACAGGGTCCCGGCTTCCAGTGCAGTATTATCTGTTGTCATTGCCCCTACTGCCGAGCGCATATAATCCACACCAACATCCACAACACTTTCCTTCATGGCAGATACCGATTCTAAATAACTTTCAGATTGTTCTACCACCCCTAAAATGCTGATATTATGTTTACCGAACTGGCGGGCATAATTCAAACTGGCATTAAATTGATAAGCGTCGGAATAATCCGGGTTAATCCGGATCCGGTCCCCGTTATTGGCAGAAACAGGCTTGAGTGGCGTACCGCCATAAATATGATTATGCGCACCTTCCATTGTAAACGGATAAACATTGTACCTGGTCCCATATTGCTTTCCCCAGTCATTGACTAAATTTCTATTATATGCCACTTTAGCGACCAATCCTTTCACAAAAGGCACATTATATTGCAGATTGGCATTGACATTCATCTGCACTTCCCGGTTCAGCGTATAGTTGTCCAAGCGCTGCCCTTCAAAAAAATGAAATCCCTCTGATTGTGTTCCGCCTGGCAATTCTACCGGCAACCCATCAATATAAGGTGGGACAAATTGCGGGGTTGTAAGTAAATTAAGGACATCCTTTTCAGGTTTCTCTCCGCCTTGTTTTAAAAAAAACTGTTTGTTTTTGGCCATCACTCCATTCAAACTCAGTCCCAGTTTTAAATTCTTCGATATATTAATATCAGAACTCGCTCTGAATGTCCATTTGTTATAATCAATTTTGTCCAGGTTTCCATTTTGATAATAATAGGAAGCGCCTGCAAAATAGGTCGCTTTATCGTTACCACCACTAATATTCACGGACTCCCTGTTGGTGACCGCTGCCTTCCAGGCCATATCCAGCCAGTTATAATTATGCGTCTTAAAATAGGCCAATTCATCTTGTGTATAGTAGCCTGTTTTTGTCGTATCATTATTACCCTGAACGAATACATCATTCAGATAGGTGGCAAACTCATAACCATTCATCATTTTCGGAAAATAGCTTGCATCAGAAACATTATAGGAACTGGTCACATTCACTCTGGGTGCACCTGCTTTACCACGATTTGTCCGTACGACAACAACGCCCAATCCGGAACGCGCGCCATAAATAGCAGCCGCACCGTCTTTCAGGATGGTAATGGAGGCGACCTCAGAGGGATCCAGTAAATTAAAATCGGCTTCTGAGCGTACCACATCATCAATGACATATAAGGGTGCATTATTACCCCCATCCTTAGCGGCATTCGGCGGATTTCGAATAACAACAGTTCCTGCACCTCCCGGCCGCGACTGACCACCTGACACGTGGACACCCGGCAGATTATCGGAACCTCTAAGCATCGCAGTCATATTGCCTACCGGCATATCCTTGATCTGATCAACATTTACTGTAGCAACTGATCCGGTAATATTACTTCTTTTCTGAGTACCATAACCAACGACAACCACGTCATTCAGGTCAGCAGAATTACTACGCATCCTGACCGTAATATTATTTTCCCCCGGTTTCAGGGAATACATAATCCGGTCATAGCCCACATAGGTAAAAACGAGCACTGAATCTGCCGGGGTAACCCGGATACTGAACGCCCCGTCTGCACCACTGCTGACGTTACTGGGCTTTCCTTTAATACTCACAACCGCACCGGGCAAACGTTCTCCGGTAATATTATCAATAATGATTCCGTTCACGTCCTTTTCCTGTGCAAACAACGAGCAACAGGAAAATAGTATCAGGGCAAGTATGCCTGAACATCTTGTGATTAATTTAACTTGCATTCTAATCCTGTTTATTTGGTTATATAGTGAATACCAATTAGCAATAAGAAATCATATGGCGCACAATCTATGCTTGAATTGATTAACCTAACTGTTCTGACCTGCCGCGCGTCGTTTCTTCCAGGCATTTTCGGCTGTTTTCATATCGATGCCGGCCTTTGAAAGATAATTATTAATGCGACCCTTGTATTTGCCAAACCATGCATGCTTTTTCTCAGAAGTTCCTGCATCCATTGCATGTTCCCGGGCCTCTACCAACCAGTCCATAATTTGATTTTTCTGTTTCTTAGTCAAATCCGGTAGCATATCTGTGTAAGCCCCATAAGTAACATCCAGGGTGTGATAAGTCATGCCATCTTTTACTTCCTCTACCTGACCTTCTTTCAATAAAGCGTTTAAGCGGCTGATGTATTCAGGATGCAGTTTTGTAGCAGCAGCTGCTGCTTTATCCTTTTCAGCGGTAATCGCTTTGTCCGCTGCTGCTTTATCCTGAACCTGTTCACTTTTAATGGCCTTGATACGCTCATCCCTATCTGAATAGATATGGTTCAGATCAAAGTATTGCTGTTCAATCACGCGCTGCACTTTAGCCGTCTGCTGTGCATCTTTTAACTTTAAGGGTGCTACAATTTTAGCCACCCGTTTTTGGATTACCTGAACATAGGCCGGATCCTCCGTCGCCGTTGTGTTCCGGTATTGAGCCTGGCCCATTTGCCAACCTGCCAGTAGTGTCACCCACAAAATAATTTTACCTGCAATTGTTTTCATCCTTATCAATTTTTTCAATTTTTTTGCCAATACTCCTTTATAAATAATCCCTGGTAAATAAAAACGAAGGAGAAAACTTCCCGAATATCAATTAAGCCGCTTGGAGCCCCCTCTTCACCTGCTTAACTTACATTCGTTATTTTTTCGACCCACGTTTAAAAAAATAAATCCTTAAGACACTTCTATTATTGTTAAAAATATTTTTGAATAGATTCTTTCGGGTCGGCTTACTTGTTATCCTATGTTAATAAATATTCCGAACCATCTTTCGCCGGCCCATTATTTAGGCCGTAAATAATAAACAAATCACTTTTTTTGTTACCAAATTATGAAATTTGTAAGTTTATATGTCAAAAGTACTTTTATATATAAATAAAACCTTCCTATTTCTTTTCATTATTTTGTATAATTTTGACATAATATGCCAATATTATACAAAAACTCCCATAAATCATATGATGGATTTTTCCCACTTTTCAACAGATTACACTGCATCCAATTAATAATCAAGCTTTTGGCAATAGGTAAGGACTAAGTTGGCACTCCATTATCATTTTCCCCTTCTAAAAGCAAAACATATGTTGCCGTGACAACTGAAAAAGCAGCAGTAATCCAAATAATAATCCCTTTGAAATAACTGCCGCTTCTGCGCATAACTTTATGGAGTATCGGGTTTAAATGGCAAATGGGATTAAATCCTAAGTTTTTTTTATCTGAGTTTCATGGTCGAAAAATATAGATTTTGATCATTTGCTTTCCAGCTGAGTTCCAGGCTGTAATGACCCGCATTGATCATACTGGACGATTCAAGCGTGATATTATTCCATTTTCCCGTTCGTGTTGGTACCAGTTGTACCGGTTCACCGTCCATAACGGTTCCGTCGGCACTTACCAATCTTAATTGGGCTTGCAGACTATCAGTACCTTCCAGTGCATATCTTATCTGAAAACTGTGAAATGCCGCAACCCCGGTGACAATTGGCCAACTTATAAAGGAGTTGGCAAACGCTGTATTCGCCGCGGTTTTTGTAAAACCGACAACCTGCTTTTTCATCCGCAATGTATTTGCTCCGTCAGCGCTATATTCAGCACCGGTGGCCGGGTAATCCTTTTCTGGCTGCTGATCATAAGGAGGTTGTAATTGACTGACCGGCTGAAATGCAATTATGCCACTTAGTGCTGCCGCCGGCAGTAATACTTTGGCACCTTTTTGTACACTTTTTCGATATACAGGTAAATTATATACCGGTTCCTTACCTGAGCGCCACAGCCTATGAGCGGAACTGGAAGCCGTATCCCACACAGCTTTCCCTAAATCTGTCTGAACGGCGGTTTTCATTTCCTGGTAGCCCTCTTTGCGCAGCACCGCTGCCGCTTCTATACCCACAGGTGCTAAATAAATATATAGATCCCTTGACGCAGTAAATGCAGGTGGTAGAATTGACTTTGTTTCAACCCTTGTTTTTCCAGGCTCTTCATGTTTATTACGACCTGCCACATAAACTAAATAGGAAGCGCCGAATAAATCCGGCGGCAAGCTGCTTACGCTAACCGGTTGCTGGATAACATTATCTCTATTATTTTCATCTGTAGTGAGCAGTGTTACGGTATCACCCAAATCCAGCCAGTCCCTGAGCGCCCAGATTTTAAGATGAGTGGATCTATTTACTAAATTCAGTTGCGCTGGTGCTTTTTGGAAACCCACCCTCGCTTTGTTTGAAGAATTCGCAGCCGGGAATAAATATATATCGTCATTTTGCGTATCATTTTGTGCTTCACCATATTTGGAGGCAACCGTAGACTGAGTATCTGATGGATCCATGCGGGCTATGGCAATGGCTGCGATTACAGCCTGGCCGCTATAAGTATTAGGGAAGTTGATGGTCAGCATATCGCCTTTCACTTCCACATCAACCGTTTTTTTCAGTGCGTGCAAACAACCTGCTTCCTTCCATATATCTAAGTGTGCCAGTCGTACGACGCCGTTAATGGCGACATCAAAATCCCGCCAGCCCTTGCAATCCAACTTGCTTCCAAGCCCCCACCAGGGTTCAGCAAAATATAATTCAACTCTATAGCGCCCACTTGCAACGGGAAAATGGTAGGCTAGCTTTTCACGCCCATATCTGAAAGTTCTGAATAATACTGGATCCACTGTTCCACTAATGGGATCAGATACCCGGCCCTGGCTTGCAAAGTAAGCAGGCAATCCCGGATAGTCATTTGTCCATGAACTTGAACCGACGCTGCTTGCTCCCGCCTCCTTATCCACCCCGCGATCCGCCATCCAAACCTGTCCTTGCCTATCGGTGTAAGCCGGCCCTCCACAATTGATCCTGTATAGATACTGGAAGCCTTTAGCGGGTGTAAGCAGGCTGGCCTCCTTTCCACCTTTCAGGAGCTGGTCCATTGCCTTTAAAATTTCCGGTGCTTCAGGCAAATGATGCAGTCGTACCTGATCTGTCACAACAGGCTGCCCACCTACAAATCCCACTGCGTACAATACACTATAGCAGACAGGCACCTGGTTCCAGACAAAATGAGTGCCTAATTCCCCCTTTACCCTTGTTCCTAAAAATCGTTGATTCAGACCGTTATACAACTGCACCGAATCGCAGTTGGAATAAACTTCGATCCCGTCTTTTATGCCGGGTGTCGTCCAACGATCCGGCCAGCTATGTGAAACAATATATACCATCGGTGATTTATGACCGTCCGTAAAATTAGACTGGTATAAATAAAAACCGTCGGTTGGGGCTTCCCAGGAAGTCAGAATGCCTTTATAATTTACCGGGCCGATCCTGTCTAAATCACGGTAGCCTTCGGCCGCCTGTACCCGGCCCGGATTATCATGAGAATTAAACAGCCATAAGAACTGCCCACAGACACTGTCTTTTATCTGACCAGCCAATCGTATTTTCTTTTCTAATAAAGCTGTCCAGCTATTTTCACTGTAAGGACCTTTCGGATCAAATCCACCTTCTGTATGCAGGTCTTTGGACCTCCAGCCGCCATATTCCCCTACCAGTAACTGTTTTTTCAGGTCCTTATTATAGGTATCAGGATCTCCGCCATAGGTACCGGTCCAGTTCTGGGGAACATCCCAGTCTGTTCCCTCGCCGCCATTGCAGGTGGTTATTAAACGCTGGCTGGACGCCGTTGGGTCTAAATCCCTGATCAACCGGACACACTGGCGTGCAAAGTCCACCGGCAGTCTGCTTTCATTTTGCAGCCCCCACATAATATTAGAAGGACTGTTTCTGCGTTCAATTATCCAGTCGTGCAGCAACCGTAAAAAATTCTTTCTGAAGGCGGGGCTGTCAAACCAGATATGTGCAGAAAACTGTGGCCACCAGAGTATACCCATATGATCCCATTCATACTGAAACCGCAGGTTATGCGGTTGATGGGCGTCTCTAAACCCGTTAAATCCCATCGCATGAATCATCGCCGTCCGGGTAGCAATCTCCTGGCCTGTAAAAGCATGACTCTTACCGAGCGCATGTTCATATCCCGCAATACCGTTGATAAATACAGGTTTACCATTCAACAAAAAAGTTCGGTTGCCAGTAGTGGCCGCGCCATTAATCATACTGCTATCCGGCCACCGAATCCACCGGATACCATAGGGTGTAATTAAATCATCAATTAATTTTCCGGTACCGGCATCTAGTATCCGGGTTTTCAGCTGATAGAGATAGGGCGTCTCCAAAGACCAGAGATGAACACCAGGTTTTAACTGAAGCTGATCCTTTATCACAAGTTGTTCATGGGGTTTTAACCGGTGCAGTGACTCCTGGCGGCTGACCTGCTTGCCGGCTTTATCCACCAGTATCTGCTCTAGGCGGATCTGTTTTGGTGACTGGCTATAATTTTTAAAAGTGGTTCCCAAATACAATGTAGCATGCCGGGCACTGACCGTAGTATCATTCCATATGTGGACACCAAAAGGTTCAATACGCACACTGCCGGTTCGTATAAGATGCACCGGCCGGAAAATGCCAAAGGGCTGGGAACCTTCAGAAAAACCGACTTCATCAGAACAGCCACCGCAGACCCAGGGCAGGTCTCGTATATTTGCAGGATGCCGCACTTTTATGGCCAAAAGATTAGGCTGGCCTGCTTGATTCAGCCACTCCGTGGCATCAAATGTAAAAGAAGTACGGCCTCCTGCGTGCCCCCCCAGTTTATGACCATTCAGCCATACAGTGCAGTAGGAACTGATCCCTTCAAAAAACAGAAAATACCTGTCAGTCTTAGCATTTCCACCTTCCTTAACGATCGCTCTAGCCGACTCCGTACTGTGTTTTTTTGCAGGAATGGCAAATGCTTTTCTGTACCAACCGTCACCATGGAGGTTGCCATGCTTTAAGCGTCTGTAACCGCCATAGTCATCAAAATTATGAGGTATACTTACACGCTTCCAACCCGTTGTTTTAAAGCCTGGCTTTTCAAATCCAATTCCGGTCTTAGCGCCGCTACTATCTGCTATCGCCTTCCAATTCTGACTGAGTACAATATCTGTCCGGCTTTCGGCCGTCCAGGGTAATCTATCCCTGGTTGGGGACTGCCCGCAAATCGAACCAAATGGAGAAATGCCAAGGCATAAAAGTACCAACAGGTGATGCCACCACAAAATCAGGTGCTGTTTTTCATAACAGCCACAGCGGATAGAAAGGCTACTTTGCCGGTTTGGTTTTAATTTTACCATAGCGATGACTTAGGAATATCTTTCAATGCATTTATAATAAAAATGCGGATTGTCTATTGAATCTCGACCGGAGCATTTTGCTTTTCTAATGCTCCATTAAAATAATAGGAAGCGCCGGCCCTTGTCTCAAACTGAATTTCATGACCCTGATAACGAAGCGAACAAAGGCCATCCTTGCCAGCATGAATATTTACACCATTAAGTTTTCGCTTCGCCCAGGAGAAATCAAGTTGCAGATCCCCGCGGGCCCGCAGGCCACGGACCGCACCGCAGGACAAATCATCCGGTAACGCGGGCAGTAATTCAATATAACCATTTTGGCTCTGGAGCAGCATTTCTGCGACACCGGCTGCACCCCCAAAATTCCCATCAATCTGGAAAGGTGGATGTGCATCCATCATATTATGATAAACCCCGCCGCGTTCCTGCCCGGAGGCCCCTTCTGCCGGTCGAAGCAGTTCACAGAGCAACCTGAGTGCATGGTTCCCGTCTTTGAATCTTGCCCATAAATTAACCTTCCAGGCAAGCGACCAGCCCGTTCCCGCGTCACCTCTGAACAGCACTGACTGGCGTGCTGCGCGCATCATGGTGCTATCCTTATCCCAACTGATATCATTACCGGGATAGACGCCCCAAAGATGCGAAACGTGTCGATGGGTATCAGTGCTGTCATCTATATCTTCCATCCATTCCTGTAATTGCCCCATGTGACCGATCCGGTTCGGTGCGATCTGTGTGTATTTTTGTCGGATCAGTTGAATGAAGGCCGCATCTGTATGTAATACCCCTGCTGCCGCCTTGCAATGCTCAAATAAATCGCGGATCAGCTGGTGATCCATTGTAGGCCCCGCTACCAACCCCCCGTGTTCGGGTGAATTGGAAGGACAGCTGACCAGGTAACCGGTTTTAGGATCCTTTACCAGAAAATGAGCGTAAAACTCAGCTGCGCTTTTCATAATGGGATAACCCTGATTGCGCAAAAATGTTGTGTCTTTTGTATATAAATAATGATCCCATAAATGATGGCTTAACCAGGCAGCACCACCCACCCAGATGCCATGTTTGGAGGCATCAATGGGTGCCGTGGCGGCCCATATATCCGTGTTATGATGCTCGACCCAACCCGGTGCGCCGTATTGCAAATCGGCTGTCAGATGACCCGCCTGATTCAGCTCCTTCATGAACCTAAACAGCGGCTGCGTGCATTCAGATAAGTTCAGTGGTTCTGCCGGCCAGTAATTCATCTCCAGGTTGATATTGGTGGTGTACTTGCTTCCCCAGGGCGGCGTAAGTAGTTCATTCCAGATGCCCTGCAGGTTTGCCGCCCGGCCATCCGGCGGCGTAGAACTGATCATCAGGTACCGACCATACTGTGTATAAAGTGCAATCAAACCCGGATCAGTTTTCGGGCTGAACCTCCGAATCCGTTCATCTGTAGGGACAGAAAGTACGGATTGTTTTAACACGTCTGCAGGACTGCTTTGACCAAGGCGGATATCAAAGCGATTAAAAAGCTGTTGATAACGCTTTATATGCCGTTTAAATAGTGCTGTATAATCTCTATTTTTCAACCCGTCCAGAAATGAATCACAACGCAGCGCAGGATCCGCAGATACGTCCTTGTAATTTTTAAAGTTCGTTGCTGCTACTAAATATAATTCAACCGCGTCACCACCCGTGATTACCGCGGCGCCGGCATTGATCCTGATACGGGCCTGCTTTCCTTTAGCGGTCAGTCTTAGCTCACTGACTCCATAAAGTGCGCCCCCTTTTACCTGTACTTTTAAGCCCAGTGTATGATCGTCTACACGGTAAACTTCATGCTGACTGTGTACCGAACCAAAGGCCACTTTGAGATTGAGTGCCCCGGATTTATCTGCACGCCAGCGAATCGCCATTAAGGGATCCGCAGCACTTGCCCAATATTCCCTTTGTATCCGGACCTTATTTCTTTGATAGGTCACACGGGCGGTCGCTGTATGTAGATTCAATTCCCTGCGGTAATTTGTTATTTTTTCCGCTTCTTTATTTGAATTATTCCCCGTAGAAAGATCGGTAATATAAATGTCACCAAATGGCTGGTAACTGGCCTCATATTGCGGATAAGCAGGCGGCGCCTGATCCTGGATCATATATTTCCAGGTACGGGAAATAGCCATTCCCTTCTGGGGCGATCCGTCTGTCGGGTACACAACAAATATTGGGCGGTCATTTTTTACCCCTGTAAAACCACCCTTGTCAAAAAAGTTTATCACCTGGATGGCGATAACATTTTTGCCTGGACGTAGCTGGGAGGCCTTTAACAGATAATGCCGTTTGTTTGAGATCCCGGCGTCTGATCCAACATAATGGCCATTCAGGTAACAGTAATCCTGATCCCGGATGCGGCCTAAATCAACGTACAGGTCCTTTCCCGTCCATTTCCCCGGCAGATTAAAACTGACCCGAAACCAGACAGCGCCATCCAGTCCCTGGTGGCCGGCCGTTTCCCAACCATTAAGCAGTGGAATATCCATCGTTTTCCAACCCCGGTCATTGTAATCCCAGCCCGCGGCTGCGGTATCGCGGCGCACTTTTTCCAGCCAGCGCTGCCTTAGCCCTTTATACGCTTCCGGATCATGATCCTTTATCCCCATAAAGTGGGCTTCGGCCAGGTCCTCGGCAGCTTTTTGCTTGCCACTAAAAATCAGTTGCCTGATCTTTGGCAGATAAGCTGCTGCACCTTTATGTGCATAATTTCTGGGCCTTCCGGACCAGAGGGTTGCTTCATTGAACTGTATATGGGCAGTATCTATACCTCCATAGATCATGGCACCGATATGCCCATTGCCGATGGGCAGGGCATCTGTCCATTTTGATGCGGGTTGATTATACCATAAAGTTAAAGCACTGTCCGGTGTAATTATATTGGATGCGGATTGCAAGGCAGCACCTGCAGCAGCTTCTTTCAGCCCCTGTGCCTGCATACCCACCGGCAGTAGTGCCAGTGTGCAAATTGCAATTAAGGACAGGGCCATGTGGCTATAACACTTACTGTACTGACAGGGTAATTTGGTGAATGAAAGGCGGCACCGACTCATTTTCAATCGTCTTTTCCGTGAGCCTTGCTTTTCCATTTCCGCTAACTTTTGGATCATCATTTTTTCGTATTCATTATATCAACTAAGGCATTAATCTACCGGAACTCACAGGTATATCGAATAAATTTCCGTTTCAAAGAGAGACCCTTTTTGATTTACAGTTTCGCCTTCAAAGCTTTTAGCACTTTACTATGAGCCACCAGACGTCCATCTACAAAGGCCTGAAAACCTTTCCCATGACGGTATTTGGTGCCATGCTTATCCCATACAATAGTCAACTGATGACCATGATAACGCACTTTATCCAGACAGAACCAATCCCATTTTCCAGCTGGGATAAGTGGTCTTATCTCCAAAGTATTGTCCGCGTGAGGTTTTAAACCAACCAGGTCACTGATGATCAGGTCTGCAAAACCGGAATGATTATAATACCGGCTACGTGGATCACCTCTGAGCCATTTGCCGGTGCGTTCATCCTGATATTCTCCGATAAAGGGATGCCCGTCTTTTTGTTGTGCCCAGGCGTATTTTTGTAACGCGTTATAAAACACAGTGGCATCCATTTTACCGTGGTGACGATAATTATTTAATAAATGGGACAGGGCTTTCAGTGTCTGGGTAGTTGCATAAGGCCATATTGCACCATCCCACTCACAACCGTGTCCGGATCCATGGGTTCTGAAAAGGGGGTGCCTTCTTTCTGCAGTCGTCAGCCCCCAGGGCGCCTGAAAACCAGCCGTATCAATCAACTGATTCCAGGCAGAGACCTCTTCTTTATTATCCCGTGGCAATTGAAAATACCAGGGAATAAAGCCGATGGCTTCTCTGGCATTTGCAAATTTCCCATTCGGATAACGTACTTCGAAAAACTTCGCGCTGTCGTTCCAAAGACTGTCAAGTACCAATTTACGAAGCGCTTCTGCCTTCTTTTCAAAATATATTGCGGTGTCTTTTTGATCGAGTAACAGGTTCATTTTAGCGAGTGCCCGGGCATTGCCAAACATATAACTATTGATGGTGGGCCTTATATTTTTTTGATGACGGGAACCACTAATAGATTCTTCCATTGCATCGCGCACGTCATATTGCCAGAATAAGCCGCCGGGAAGCCCTCTCTCCTTTTCCCATAACCTGTAATCCTGTTGTAATGCAGGTAATATTTTTTGTATGAAAGCCTTATCCTGATTGACTAAATAAAGTTGGTAAACAGCGTCATCCACCCAGCTGCTGAACCGGTGAAAGCCCGGCTTTTTCTGCACAGCATCGCCATAAAGCCAGTAATGGACATATTGCTGTATAAATTTCGGATCTTGTAACCACCGGCCTTCATAGACCTGATGCCCCAGGGCGGAACTGATCGTATTATAAGCACCTGCAAATTTCACAGGCGTAATAAATTCTGTAAAGACAAAGCCCAAAGGTGTTTTCACCAAATGTTTGCGAAAACTCCACCACCGGAAATAATACATCTGCTGTAGGATCGAATCCGGACATTCAAATAAGGGTATTTCTTTACTGAGCCAATCATAAGTATCTGCATTAAGCACATAATTTTTAACATCTTCTTTGTCAAGAGAACCAAAGTACTGGACGTCCCGGCGCATGATCGTGGGTTGCAGTATAAAGGGAGTCGCTGCTACTTCACTACCCGTCGTAGAAGTGGATTGGGCTGTCAAAACAAATGGCAGCAGGCAGATAACCAGACAGGCAAGCAGTTGCTGAAACTGCGTTTGTCTACGACCTTTAAAAAATTCTGCTATTTTAGATGGAAAGAATTGCTTCATTTTAGTATTATTAATGCTATTTTTTATTACGCTTGCTTTACTTTTTTATTCTATTACTATTCCCCAGTGATTTATTTTCTTATTCGTTTATATGCTATCTGTTTTATTGGAACAACCAATCTAAATCAGGCTGCATATCACCGGTGCCGAGTCCTGCGTCAAAGGGTATCACCGTTTCGCTGGCCGGTGTAAAACCGAGTAACAGACAGGCCCCCTTTGGTAATTGCAATTCATGTGTCCCTTTACCAAAAGTAAAGCTATGGATATTCACGCCCGAAAATCCAGGTAATACCAGTGCATTTGCTACCACGGTTGCTGCCTGGCCGTTATCATTGGCACTGGCATCTGTTTCCAGCTCTGGAGATTTTAGATAGGATTTATCCGTTCCGGTAAAATAGCCGACCCATAATTTTACGGGTTCGGTCGTTTTAAAATGTAAATAGGTTCCGTGTAGTATTTGTTTGGATTTATCAACCTGTATTCCCTGAAGACTTGTCAGCATCCCCGCTACACTGTCCAGCGCTACCGCGGTATCAGAAAAAGGACGGGCCCCTTTTGTAAGTAAGAAAGTTTGTCGTTTATTAGGGCTATAAATTGAAATATCTAAATCCGCCGCCTGAGGATTAGTTCCCATTTCCAGCCACGTCAATTTACCCTTGCCCAGCGGTTGCAGTTTTTTAAGGTGACTGCCTTTGCCGTCAGCTGGTGCACCGCTCGCCGCATGGGTTGTCAGGGAGGCTATATTTTTTTTAAAATTGTCCAGCTCCTGCTCGTAGACCGGCAACAGATCTGTCCAGCTTTTGTATTTACCCCCTTTGCCACTCAGCGGTATTTTACGTGCCCCTGTCTGCAGGCTATTGGCATACAGGTAGCTGTCCTTTGTTCTATCTGCAAGTGCGCGAAAAGTCTGAACACTGCTATCTAATAAAGGCAAAGCTTTTTTAAGGTCCGTCAGGTCGTGGCTGTATCCATAACGTAAAACCGACAAAGCAGCCCTGACCTTCTGGCTGTAAAAACGGGCCAGTAACTGGTAACAAAACATATCATTTTCCAATCGCCCAAACTCGGCTTTACTTTGATGGATACCGGGTGCCGCCGCCCGGATAGCATCTACGGCTTTCTGCCCATGTACCAGTACCTCACGGGCGACAGCAACAGGTGTTTCGCCGCTATGCGGTTGCTTAAGCCAGTCCTTTTGGGCATATTCAGTGATCATTTCTCCGGGCGGTGCCTCAGAATTATACAGTAAAGTAAACAAGCCGTATTTAGTAGGATGGATTAACTGACTCATCAGCATGCCAAGACTGAGCGTCTGGCGGTTACCATCCGTTATTCCGTAGCGCCTTAATAATTTAGGGGCAATTTCACCGGACTGCTCATAGGCAGCAAGAATATCCGCACCCGTTTTTTGATCGCAGCCGTAACGCTCGGCGATTCGCCTGGACCAATACGCCACTTCGCCCGGCCTGTCCCGGTCACAATTCCAGGCATAACGCGCCCAGGTAGCGTACCATATCCAGTCCCGATCAATCTGTAAAAGGCGATTGTCGGTTTTATCGGCGCTATATGGCCAGTCCCAATATCCAGCCTGGGGATATAAATGCAAACCGTTAGAGCCATAAATCTGGTGCATTGCCTGTACGCATTTCTGGATAAAATCATCGGCCCCATATCGGAAAGGCTCAAGATTGGCCAGAATATGGACATTTTCTACCTGTACCGGGGCTACTGCACTAAGTTCCCGGTGTAGTTCCGCCCATGGCCCCCTGGGCTGATAAGTCGTCAGCGCTTCACCGTTGTATTTGGCCATCGTATATAAATTACTATATAGCGGTTTAGAAGCTTTCATGACGTCCGGCGCATTGGAATCATGTGCCCTTAATATAATCGGTGGCTCCTTCGTCTTGCCGAGCGCTTTTAATCCGTCCTTAACACCTGGAATAATGGTCTCTGTAAACCATTTGGTGTCATCAGGCCCAACCCCTTCCATGGCTTCACCTAATGTCACAAGCAGGCCAACATTTGGATAGTTTTCAACGAAGGCGGCAATGGACTTGCGCGTGTAATCTGCAATAAGCGGCGTGATGCCACGATTTCGGTCCTGTGTTTTAATATGATGCTTTTCGGCGAAGGGCTTGGACACAATTATATTGTAAAATGCCTGGATGACCCAAATACCTCTTTTATCTGCCTCTGTTGTGAGAAACCGGAACATTTCCTGGTTTTTCCTGAAAGTAGCGCTGTCCACTTCTACCGCGTCCGGGTAATCTTTTAACCGGACTAAAGAAGCAAATGGATGACCGTTCCATAGATAAAGGGTATTCATTTTATTGTCTACCAGCATATCCAAATACTTTATCCAGAGCGATTTATTATAGAACCAAGGGAAATTCTCGGGTGTATAAGGATATTCATAGGTACCGCGTCCCGGCAATAAATACGGCTTCTGCAAGCCGATGCAGGCACCTCTTAATTTCATCTGCGGCTGGTCTTTAATGTCCTTTATAGCCAGCCGGCGAATTAAACCCGCGCCACTTTTAGTTGCAGGTAGCTGCTGCACCCTGTCCGCCAGTGTCAGACTGCCGTACAGCGCACCGGAAAGGTCGCTGCCCGAGACAATAATTACATTATCATGCGCTGATTGAAGCGTAAAGCCTTCGCTGTTTGTATTTAGATCCAGGTTAATCCGGCTGCTTACGGCAGCTTTTTGAATAAATTTAGATGCTGCTGTTCCGATATAAACAGTTTCACTGGTGCCAGGCTTTACATCTGAGCCGGTACGGGCACCCACTCCGCTTTGCGTCTTTTGCTCAATCTCGCCTTTTTCTGACATTTTTTGTAACTGAACCCAGCCGCCACTGTTACGCAGTGCAGATGCAACGCGTTCGGCTCCAAACTGGATCCGACCGGAAGGATCGCTCTGGTAATAAATTGTAATTTTATTAGCGGCAACAGGTGTTACAATCGTCCCATTGCCAGATCCGTTGCCTGTTGCTTTGGCGCTAACTGTTTTAAAAGCAAGGAAGACGGTTAAAGCGCAAAGGGCCACAGTGAAATAATGGGAATTGATTTTTCCTCTGGATATTGTTTTTATGCTACTCATTTTTCTTATACAATCTGTCCCCAATTAATAAATTGGAGCGGTGGACAATTAGGCGGTTAAATTGCTTGCCTTCTATCTAATTCCTTTTATACTGTTTACGATCTTAGTATATTATCGTTTTACCAATTATCCGTAATTTCCTGAATGCCGCCGGGTCGGGCCATGTAATAACAGTTACTGGTCTATTCAAGTGTTTATGCAGCGCAGCTGCATAAAAGCATTTATCAGCCAGTTTTCAAACTTGCTTAATGACCTTTTAAATTTTATCGCGACCCGTTTAGTAGGTACAATTTAGAACGTACAAAGAGGTAACAGATATTTCCATATGAAAATACCCGTAAAAATGAGGGGGATTTTGCGGTTAGCGCTTAGGTCAACATTAGGCAGCAGGCTATTTAAACCCATTAGCGGGTCCTGCTTTTAAACCTTTCTGTCTTTCGCTAAAATAACTGCTCGCAAGATAGCAAAAAAAATTTACCCGTTTTTGAATATTCTATGCAATCGATTCCGTCATCGTTTGCATTACCTGAATTCTTCCTCGATTTGGCAACTTAACCGGGGGATCCGGCCCCGAACATGATAGTACAGGATAGTTGATAACAAACATCCGTTTATCTTTGACCGGCAATGGATTTAATTCATTTATAATAAGCTTATTCACTATGCAAGTCATCCTGGGTATTATTTATCATTTTCTCGGCGGTTTTGCTTCTGGCAGCTTTTACATTCCCTATAAGAAAGTTAAAGGCTGGGCCTGGGAATCACTCTGGATAGTCGGTGGTGTATGCTCCTGGCTGATTATTCCTTTTCTGGCAGCCTTTCTGACCGTCCCGGATTTCACGGGCATTATCGGTCATACGGATCATACCATCCTGTGGCTGACCTTTATGTTCGGTGCCCTCTGGGGAATTGGCGGTCTGACCTATGGTCTGGGAGTCCGATACTTAGGCGTAGCACTTGGCAGTACTATTATTTTGGGTCTCTGTTCTGTTTTTGGTTCAATTATTCCTTCTATCTATTATAATTTCTATCCGAAGGAAGGCCATGATAGCTTTACTGATCTACTGACGCATACATGGGGACAGATTACCCTGGTGGGTATTCTGATCTGTATTATCGGAATTGTCGTTTGCGGTAAGGCCGGGATCATGAAAGAAAAGGATGTGCCTGTGCAGCAAAGTAAAGACGGCGCCTCTGATTACAAAATCGGGCTTGGGCTGACCGTCTCAATTATTTCCGGGGTGCTTAGTGCCTGCTTTGCTTTTGGCATTGACGCCGGAAAGGATATGGCCAATGAAGCCAATGCCATCTGGAAACAGACACATCTGGATCAGGGTGAATTTTTGTTCCAAAATAATGTCACCTATATTATTATCCTTTTGGGTGGCCTGCTCACCAACCTAATCTGGTGTTTGGTCTTAAACAAACGTAATAAGACTTTTGGGGATTATACCAATAAGAAAACCCCACTTTTAAAAAATTATATTTTCTGTGCACTGGCCGGGACTACCTGGTTTCTGCAGTTTTTCTTTTATGGCATGGGCGAAAGCAAATTAGGGAATGGTGCCAGCTCCTGGATTTTACATATGGCCTTTATTATTCTGGTAGCCAACCTCTGGGGACTTGCATTAAAGGAATGGAAAGGTGTGCGAAAGAAAACCTACGGCACAGTCCTGGCGGGCATCCTACTGATCATTGTCTCTGTTCTGGTCGTAGGTTATGCCAATTCAATTAAGTAATCAATCATTAATCAATTAACAATGTCAACTACAACACAAACGTTTAAACACGTTAGCTACCTTTGGGACGAAAAGGAAGCTTCAAAACTTGAGGGCGATGAAGTCGCACTTTTAATTTACCGTTCTAACCTCCTAGGTGCTGATCTCAGGCTGACCAATTATGGCGGAGGAAACACTTCCTGTAAAACTTCTGCTAAAGATCCTTTAACGGGAGAACAGACAGAAGTCATGTGGATCAAAGGATCCGGTGGAGATCTGGGAACACTTAAGCGCAGCGGTCTCGCGGCTTTATATGTACCGCGCCTATTGAGCCTGAAAAATGTCTACCGGGGTATTGAACATGAAGATGAAATGGTCGAATTATTCAACCATTGCATTTTCGATCTAAAATCAAAAGCTCCTTCTATCGATACACCCCTGCACGGCTTTTTGCCATTTAAGCATATTGATCACCTGCATCCTGATGCGGCGATTGCAATTGCTGCAGCAAAAGACGGCGAGAAAATCACGGCTGAACTTTTTGAAGGCAAAATCGGTTGGGTGCCCTGGCAGCGGCCTGGTTTTGACCTCGGCCTGCAATTAAAACAGTGCTTAGATGAAAATCCGGGCATTATAGGTATTATGTTGGGTTCGCACGGTCTCTTTACTTGGGGAGATACCGCTTATGAAAGTTACATCAATACACTGGAAGTCATCGAGCGTTGTGCAGACTATATTGAAAGCAATACGGGCAAAAACGGCCCTGTGTTCGGTGGTGAAAAATTAAAATCACTGCCTGCCGATCAGCGCATAGCGCAGGCCTCGGCCCTGGCACCGATTCTTCGCGGATTTTGCTCCTCGAAGCAACCTATGATCGGACATTTTACCGATGATGAGCGTGTACTTCAATTTATCAACTCCAGGGATTTAGATACACTGGCACCATTAGGGACCAGTTGCCCGGATCACTTTTTGCGCACAAAGATCAGCCCACTGGTACTGGAGCTGAAAGCAGATGCGGATCTTTCAGATGTAGAGGCGCTTAAAAAGCAGCTCGCTCCTGCATTTGACGCTTACCGTGAAATGTATACCGCCTATTATGAAACCTGCAAACATGCGAACAGCCCTGCTATGCGGGATCCTAATCCGGTCATTATTCTTTATCCGGGCGTAGGTATGTTCAGTTTTGCAAAGAACAAACAGACCGCAAGAGTTGCTGCAGAATTTTATACAAATGCGATTAATGTGATGCGCGGTTCAGAAGCCATCTCTTCCTATACTTCACTGCCAAGGCAGGAAGCATTTGACATTGAATATTGGTTGCTTGAAGAAGCAAAACTGCAAAGAATGCCTAAGCCAAAAGCTCTTACAGGTAAAATTGCACTGGTTACCGGCAGTGCGGGTGGTATCGGTAAAGCAATTGCAAAAAAACTGGCAGATGAAGGTGCCGTTATAGTCATCAGTGATAACGATCAGGACCGCCTGCACAAAGCAGAAGAAGATTTTAATCAGCAATATGGGAAGGATACCGTGGCATATAGCCTACTGGATGTGACCCAGAAAGCAACCATTGAGCAGGCATTTGCCTCCACTGCACTGTATTTTGGGGGTGTAGATATCGTGGTTAACAGCGCCGGTCTGTCCATTTCTAAACCAATTGAAGATCATACGGAAGCGGATTGGGATCTTTTGTATGACGTGCTTGTCAAAGGCCAGTTCCTGGTGACACAAGCAGCGGTAGCTGTATTGCGTAAACAGGCACTCGGTGGAGATGTGCTTAATATTGTCAGCAAAAACGCACTGGTTTCCGGGCCTAATAATGCGGGTTACGGCTCTGCTAAAGCCGCACAGCTACACCTTAGCCGCCTGAATGCAGCTGAACTGGGTAAAGACCATATAAGGGTAAATGTCATCAATCCGGACGCCGTGATTGCGGACAGCAAAATATGGGAAGGTGCCTGGGCAGCTGGGAGGGCAAAAGCCTACGGTATCAGCGTGGAAGAACTGCCCGCATATTATGCAAAAAGGACTTTACTTAATGAAATCATCCTACCGGAAGATATCGCCAATGCATGTCTGGCATTTACCGCTGGATTGCTCCATAAATCAACAGGTAATGTACTCAATGTTGATGGCGGCGTAGCAATGGCTTTCGTTAGATAATGCATTAATAGAAAATAGATTAACTTGCTGGTGCCTGCCAGATCCGGGTAACTTTTTTGGTGAATGAAGTTTAAAATCAAACCTGGAACGGGGCACCTCAAGTTTTCTTTAAAAAATTAAATCATGCAAATCGATAAAAACAGAATTGAAGAAATTAATAAAGCTGGCCAGCTAAGACATAAAGAGGCATTTGACTTTCAGACTAAATACCTGCAACATGTAAATGTGTCGGAGCTACTGGATAAACTTATTAAGTTCCAGATTGGTGTCCCCAGCTGGGCACTTGGTGCGGGTGGTACCCGCTTTGGTCGTTTCCCGATCGGGGGCGCACCCAGAACGATTGAAGAAAAAATTGAAGATGTAGGCTTACTGCATGCACTGAACCGCAACAGCGGTTCTATCTCCCTGCATATCCCCTGGGATATTCCCGAGGATTATGCTGCCATAAAAGCACTTGCAGTACAAAACGAACTGAAATTTGATGCAGTGAACTCAAATACTTTTCAGGATCAGCCCGGTCAGGCGCTTTCCTACAAGTATGGCTCCCTGCAACACGTGGATCCCGCTGTTCGGCGCCAGGCAGTAGAACATAATATTGAGGTCATCAAACACGGAGAACAATTAGGCTCTAAAGCACTGACCGTATGGCTCGCCGACGGCTCCTGCTTCCCAGGTCAGTTGAATTTCAGGAAAGCCTTCCAGCATACACTGGAAAGTCTAAAAGAAATATATGCCGCTTTGCCGGCTGACTGGAAAATCTTTGTCGAATACAAAGCATTTGAACCCAATTTTTATTCTACCACTGTAGGTGATTGGGGACAATCCTATCTATATGCCAGTAAATTAGGGGAGAAAGCCTATACGCTGGTAGACCTGGGGCATCATCTTCCCAACGCCAATATTGAACAGATTGTCTCTCTATTACTGATGGAAGGCAAACTGGGTGGATTCCATTTTAATGATTCCAAGTATGCTGATGATGATCTGACGGCAGGTAGTATCAAACCTTACCAGCTGTTTTTGATTTTTAAAGAGCTGGTTGAAGGAATGGATGCCCGCGGTATGAATCATGCTAATGATTTAGGCTGGATGATTGATGCATCTCATAATGTAAAAGATCCTCTTGAAGATCTGTTACAGTCTGTGGAAGCGATCATGATGGCTTATGCGCAGGCACTTTTAGTAGACAAAGAAGCTTTAGCAACTGCACAGGCGGCTAATGATGCTGCCGCTGCACAGGAAGTGCTGCAACAGGCGTTTCGCACAGATGTCCGGCCCCTGATTGCAGAAGCCAGGCGTTTAAGTGGTGGTGCGCTCGATCCAATCGGGACCTACAGGGCACTCAGTATCCGGGAAGCGTTGATTAAAGAGCGGGGTGCAGATGCGGTAACGACGGGTCTTTAGGGATTCGGCAGCTGTTGGAATGGACACATTACAAATCAGATCAGTAGTCATTCCATATAGCTTTTTATAATTAATGATCAGACCCGGCTGGACGCTGTGCCAGCTGCCACGCCGGGCATTTTTATATGATATGAACAAGACGCCAGTTATAGCGATTTTTGATGTGGGCAAGACGAATAAAAAATTGTTTTTGTTCGATGAGCATTACCGAATCGTATTTGAAAAATCAGCCCGGTTTACGGAGACGCTGGATGAGGAGGGATTTCCCTGTGACAATATCGACAGTCTCCGGCTTTCTGTTTTTGAATCACTTAATGAGGTGCTTAAGGCAGACGAATTTGATATTCGGGCAATTAATTTTTCTACCTATGGAGCAAGCCTGGTGTATGTAAATGCACAAGGCAAGCCCGTACTTCCCTTATACAATTACCTTAAACCTTATCCACAATCTTTAGAGGAGCAGTTTTATGCTAACTTTGGAGGCAAGGACAAAATAGCCCTGGAAACAGCCTCACCCTGTTCCGGCAGCCTGAATGCAGGCTTACAACTTTACCGTATAAAACATACCTTACCGGAACAGTACGAGCAGTTTAAGTTTGCGATGCATTTGCCGCAGTTTATGAGTTCACTGATTACCTCGGCTTTTTATTCTGATATTACCAGTATAGGTTGTCATACCCACCTCTGGGATTTTAAAAAGCAAGCCTACCACGAATGGGTACTGACCGAAGGACTGGATCAGAAATTAGCGCCCATTTACGGTTCCAGCCAGATTGTGGAGGCAAATTTTATGGGACGCAATTACAAGGTGGGCATTGGGCTGCACGATAGCTCAGCAGCACTGATCCCCTACCTGGTTAATTTCCAGGAGCCTTTTATACTTATTTCTACCGGGACCTGGTGTATCAGTCTGAATCCATTTAACCAGGACCCACTGACGCTGGAAGAGGTACATAATAATTGCCTCTGTTACCTGAGTTATAAAGCCATCCCGGTTAAGGCGGCAAGATTATTTGCGGGCTTTGAACATGAGCAGCAGTTAAAACGGATTGCCGCGCACTTTGATAAGGGTGTTATGTTTTTTAGAAACATGGAGTTTAATCTGGATGTGCTATTGACCCTGACTGGTCAGGCAGGCATCAAGCTGTCTGAGCTGGCGTTGTCAGGGATACAGCATTCAGGAGAATTTGAAGCGC
>DATJDF010000516.1:0-7695 GCA_035497555.1 Arachidicoccus sp.
GGTGCTTCTGCTGGACGTCCCTTTGGCAAAATCCCCCTGTTCTAATAGCAGGGTCTTGAATCCGCGGGAAGCAGCATCCACCGCTAAACCCAATCCCGTTGCTCCACCACCAATAACCACTATATCCCAGTTTTCATTTGATTGCAGTTCGTTTATTAATGTATTTCTATCAAATTGTTTCATTATGAAATTGTTAAGTTTCGTTTTGTGCTATTTACATTCTGAAACGAAATTAAAGATAAACTTTCGAAAATCACAAGGA
The DNA here is from genome assembly GCA_035497555.1 of Arachidicoccus sp. Classification (GTDB taxonomy): domain Bacteria; phylum Bacteroidota; class Bacteroidia; order Chitinophagales; family Chitinophagaceae; genus Arachidicoccus. The sequence goes on from DATJDF010000516.1 coordinate 263, forward strand.
AAAGGTAAAAAAATTATAAATTAGCCAGCAAATATTTAACTATCAGATACTTATACTAATATTGGGTTATATCGCTTAACAAATTTATTTTTTCCTAATGCCACTTGCTTTTAATTGAGTAAATTTGGCAACAAAACTATCGATATGGCCAGTTTAGAACGACACCAGCAGATCATAGACATCGTACATACTAAAGGCTACGAAAGCGTAACCAGCCTTTGCAAGACCCTCAAAGTTTCTGCAGTGACGATCCGAAAGGATCTAAAATTACTTGAGAAAGCCAACAAACTTTTTAGAACCCATGGTGGCGCCTCCAATACCAATCCCTTTACCATTGACCGTTCTGTCAACGAAAAGGAAGTAATGCAGATTGATGAAAAGAAGGCTATCGGGAAGAAAGCGGCTGCCTATATTACTGCAAATGATTCCATTATCATTGCATCAGGCACCACAATGCTGGCACTTGCCCGTGAGATTCAACCAGTTCAGAAATTAATCGTCATCACTGCAGCACTGCAGGTAGCAGGGGAATTGGTAAAACATCCCAATATTGATATTCTACAGCTTGGTGGTATTGTCCGTCAGAGCTCCTCCTCTGTTGTCGGCAGTTATGCAGAAACAATTTTAAAGGATTTTTTCTGCACCAAACTGTACTTAGGCGTCGATGGTATCGACTTTGAATTTGGCGTCACCACCAGCAACTCTATGGAGGCTCAACTCAATAAATCAATGATCGGTGTCGTTCAGAAAGTCATTGTCCTGGCTGATCATACGAAATTTGGCAAGCGCGGATTCAGCCGCATCTGCGGACTCGATGATATTGACGAAATCATCACGGATAAAGGTATTGCACCGGCCATCGTGGAAAAATGCAGTAAATTGGGTATTAAAATTACGATTGCAGAATAAATCATTATTCATCCCGGATCCTGCTTTTAAATCCGATCATTTTAATCCCATAATGAGTTGATCATGCATACCAGGAGCATCCGCGTCTATTATGCGTATCTTACTTCTTATCTGATATAATCCGTGTAATTCTATATAAGGAAGAAAACTGACAAAAAACACTAATTTCAAATTAACAATCCCATAGCATCGTTATGCTTCTATCTCAACGCTTGTTAATTTTTTTTCAATTAAATTTCCTTTTTTCTTTTTTTATAATTTTAGATATGTTAATTTGCGTTTGAAAAGTTTCGTTTTGATTTCATTTTATCAAATTATGAAACCTTTTTTAGCATATCATCATTATCTTAAGTGCTCATTATAAAGCACATCATTATATTATTCAAATTGAAAAACCTAATTTAGGAAAATGGAAAAACTCATATTGACCCTTGATCAGGGAACGACCAGCTCAAGAGCCATCTTATTTAATAAACAAGGAGCCATCGTTTCTCTGGCACAAAAAGAGTTTAAACAGATTTATCCCGAGCCAGGTTGGGTAGAACATGACCCAATGGAAATTTGGTCCTCACAGGCAGCCGTTATTACTGAAGCTATTTTACATAAAAGCCTGAGTGCGGAAGATATTGCTGCAATCGGCATTACCAATCAACGGGAGACAACCATCGTCTGGGACCGGGAAACCGGAGAACCGATTTACAATGCCATCGTATGGCAGGATAGACGCACTGCCTCTATATGCGATGGTTTACGTGCACAGGGAAAGGATAAGGAAATAAAGGAAAAAACAGGCCTTGTACTGGATGCTTATTTTTCGGCCACAAAAATTCAATGGATACTCGATCACGTCGATGGTGCCAGAGCCAAAGCGGAAAAAGGACAATTGGCCTTTGGAACGGTGGATAGCTGGCTAATTTGGAATCTGACAGGCGGTGAAAAGCACATTACAGATGTGACCAATGCCTCAAGAACTATGGTGTATAATATCCACGAATTAAAATGGGATGAAGCCTTACTTGCGCTTTTTAATATCCCAGCCAGCATGCTGCCGGAAGTTAAATCCTCCAGTGAAGTGTATGGTAGCACTTCGGGTAAACTATTGGGGGTGCAGGTACCCATTGCGGGCATTGCAGGCGATCAACAGTCTGCCCTGTTCGGCCATATGTGCAATAAGCCGGGAATGGTTAAGAACACCTATGGCACCGGTTGCTTTATGCTAATGAATATTGGCAGTAAACCCATCGTGTCAAAAAACAATTTAGTTACAACGATTGCCTGGCAAATCGGCAGCGATGTTCAGTATGCACTCGAGGGAAGTATTTTTATCGCGGGAGCAGTCGTACAATGGTTACGCGATGAATTAAAAATTATTGACTCCGCTTCGGAAATTGAACAGGCAGCCGCCGCCGTTGCGGATACCGGTGGCGTTTATATGGTTCCTGCCTTTGCAGGCCTAGGAGCTCCGCACTGGAATCAATATGCAAGGGGAACAATATTTGGCATTACCCGCGGCACTAATAAAAATCATTTCTGCCGCGCAGCACTCGAAAGTATTGCTTACCAGACAATGGATGTATTAAAGGCCATGGAAAATGATGCCGGCCTGCAAATTCAGCAACTTCGGGTCGATGGCGGCGCAACCAAAAATGATTTATTATTACAATTCCAGGCAGATATATTGAAAACAGCAGTTGTTCGCCCCAATGTCACAGAAATAACTGCTATTGGTGCAGCCTACCTTGCTGGACTTGCTGTAGGTTACTGGGAAAATATTGAAGAAATCCAGGAGCAATGGCAGATAAACAAGCAATTTAATCCGGCCGAGACTGATACGCAATCCCTGATCCAGGGTTGGCATCAGGCAGTTGAAGCGGTCAAAGTGTGGACGAAGCTCGGTCAGGAAAACAAATAAATAATGACTCTCTTATCATTCATTTTTCATTCCATTTTTTTAATAAAAACGTAATTAATGTCTCCTTTTACAGCTGAACTCATCGGTACCATGATACTGATACTCCTGGGCAATGGCGTCGTTGCCAATGTATTGCTAAAGGGTACAAAAGGTAATAATGGTGGCTGGATTGTTATTACGACAGGCTGGGCGCTAGCGGTATTTGCTGGTGTCGTCATTGCCGGTCCTTACAGCGGTGCACACCTGAATCCGGCGGTAACCATCGGATTAGCTATAGCTGGGAAGTTCCCGTGGGCATCGGTTCCTGCATTTATACTTGCACAACTTGTTGGTGCGATGCTGGGTGCTTTTCTTGTCTGGTTGATGTATAAAGATCACTTTGATTCTACTACTGACGCAGGATTGAAAGCCGCGTGTTTTTATACAAGCCCGGCCATTAGAAATGCGAAGCTGAACCTGATCAGTGAAATCATCGGCACCTTTGTTCTGATACTCGCCGTATTTTATATAACAAACGGAGAAATCGGCAAAGAAAAAACACCCATCGGGCTCGGTTCCATCGGCGCCATCCCGGTAACCTTTATCGTTTGGGCAATTGGATTGTCACTGGGTGGTACAACAGGCTATGCCATCAATCCAGCCCGGGATTTGGGGCCTCGCATTACCCATGCTTTACTTCCTATGGGATCAAAGAATGCGAAGGATTGGCAATACTTCTGGGTGCCAATACTTGGACCACTTCTCGGTTGTGCTATTGCTGCGGTGCTATATTTGGTCTTGAGTTAGACCTGAAAATAATTTGTGATACGACTTCACATTAAAAAAAATCAAGGATCTGACTTTAACAGAAGATGTGATTTTCTCACCGAATCTATACACAAAAAGACATTTCTGGCTTAAATTCAGCCTGATTCTTCTTAAAATCGATAAGAGTCATGGTGGCTTACCCCCGCTCATTAGATAGGATAACCGTTTTTGGAAATGGTATAGGTATTAACTTTAATGCCTGGCCTCAGTACTGTTTAGCTGGTAAAGAAAGCAAGAAAAGGCCCTTTCTTCTTTTACCAAACTTGCAAAGCCATAAGCTATATTATAATAGCGTTCCAATTTTATTTATTGTGTACCTCCAAAAGAGACTAAGATTCCCGTATTGAATATAATATCCAAGATCCGAGGCAAAAACTCCACCATTGATGATGGTCTTTAATTGTCTCACCCCGCCCAGAAAATCCATAGAAATATAAAAAGTTCCATAACTTTAAATATAAGTACCCTTGACGAGTAAGCAGCGTTCTGTATCCCGAATGCCTTCTTTTACTGTGTCCCATTTATTTATCGTATGAACTATTATATCAAACGAACATTTCCAGTACTCTTTATATTGTTGGCAATAGGAGCACACGAGCAAGCCGCTCCGCCACCAAATCTTTTATATGGATTCAGGCATATGCAGATGATGTATAAGGGAGATACGGTGGATATTTTGATAAAGTCAAAAAAAGGAGAGGAACTGAAAGCCAAGCCATTATTTTTGTTTTGTCAGGGCAGCCTTCCCATTCCGCTGATCATGAAATACGAGGAGCAGGGAAAAAAGGGAATTTACCATGTATTTGTTTTTAACCCTGAGCATCTGTCTAATGATTACCATCTAGTCATTATTGGTAAGCCATACGTGCCTCTGGTCGCTGACGTTAAACAATTAAAGCCGGATTTCACGTACATGGACAGTTCGGGAACCTTCCCGAAAAAATATATTGACCGCAATTTACTTGATTATTATGTAGGGCGAGATATTGCCGTCATTAAATATCTTCAAAAAAAGTCTTGGGTTTCTACCGTTAAACTGGTTGTCGCCGGACATTCAGAAGGGAGTACAATTGCCGCAAAAATTGCAAGTGACTTACCTGAAGTTACACAACTAATCTATTCGGGTGGTAACCCTTATGGACGGATGCTGACGATCATCGAGCAGCAAAGGTCGAAAGAAAATGACACGGCTGCATTTGGTGAGCAGGCCTTTTCCACTTGGGAAAAAATTGTAGCTGATCCTACTAATATGACCACGGGAACGGGAGACACATATAAGTCGACCTTCGGATTTTCAATTCCCCCTAAGAACTATTTAGAGCAATTGAAGATTCCGGTCCTCATAACCTATGGAACAAAAGATTATGGATCTCCATTTAATGATTACTTTAGGATGGAAACGATCTTGCAGAAAAAGAAAAATTTTACATTCAAAGCTTATATCGGAGTTCAGCATAATTATTTCCCTTTAAACTCAGATGGGGAACCAGATTTTAGTCATTTTAATTGGGATAAGGTTGCTGATGATTGGAAAAAATGGCTAGATAAACAATAAAGTCGGGCAAATAGCTGGCGTTTGAATAACAGAAATAAAAAGCCGCTCTTAGTGTCATCCAACAAAAATTGCAACAAAGCCTGTCTTCCTTATTTGCAAATTTGATTTAAAAAATCTGATTCACCTGTTGAACTATCAATCATTCGGTCAAAAATCAAATCACCAATTGAAATACCTTCCGCAGTTGCTATTGCCGTTACTCTTTGACATTGATTTTTTTATCTTACGAAGAAGGCTAAACCTTTATTTATTTGGTATTCCAATGCTTATTTGATCTGAATCAAGATATTGAAGTAATAAGAAAGAATCAAAGGTATATTATTAATCTCCGCCGCAATTGCCATGGTAGTTACATAATATAATTTTTGCGAGCCAGATGAAAGATACAATATAGATATTGATTGATTTATATTACGTTCCTTTAGCGATATATCATAAATTTTATCAGCAAACGTCAGAGGCAGGTTGTTCTTAGTGCCATTTAATTGATTTTTCTTTGGGTCTGATCATTTCGTTGATACCTACATTGAATCTGGCAACAGATGTTTTATTGATATCAATCATTAATGCAGAAGTAGTTTCTCGCTCAATAATCAAACTCATAATTTGCCATAATTATTGCGCGACATCTCGTTCCCTGCATTATAAATTTCGGAATTATTTGGAAATCCAAAAGTTATTTAAAACCTTTGCTGCCAAAGATTGGATTGCCGGAAGACTTGTATTCAAAAAAGAAAATAAAAACAAATTAAGTAAGAATGAAAACTTGCCATTAATGGCTTTCATAATATCGACCAAATTCGACACATTATGGCCAGGTTTGTAATACTTGCTTTTGTTTATCTCATCCATTGGATAATGAATCCTGGTGACAATTGATTTTTACTTTAGATTATTACTTTTATACATTTGATAATGATAAATATGTAATTTTATATTTAATAGTCTAGTCCGCGGATTCTGTTGTTAAATTATCAGTAGTGGCCGTCATTCTTGTAATTTCATAATATGAAATTTTTTTTATTTTATTAAAACATTTAACTTTGTCACAGATGGTTATAATAACCAAACGTAAATTATTAGTATTTGGCAAAAAGCATCCACTTGCAATCGTAGCATTGAATAATTGGTATGATATCTCAAAAAAAGCAAATTGGCGTAATTTTTCTGAGATAAAAAGGGATTTTAATAGTGTTGATGCGGTAGGTGCTGATAGGTTTGTATTTAATATTAAAGGCAATGATTATCGTCTAGTGGTAATGATACATTTTGATATTCGAACCATATATGTCAGATTTATAGGTACACATAATGCTTATAATAAAATAGATTGTAAATCAGTTTAAAATTTTACTATGATTATTAAAATTAGAAATAGAAATCAATATGAACAAATAATGCTGATGATTGATGGTTATTTAAGTAAAGCTACTAAAGGTGGTGGTTTCGCAAGCTTGAGTAAAAAGGAAAGTAATGAACTTCAAGAACTTTCTTTACTGGTTGAAGCATACGAAGATCAGATATTAAAAATCATGCCTTTGCCAATGACAATAACTGGAGTTGTTTCTGATAAGATGGTTGAATTGAATATTAATCAAAATGGGCTAGCACAATTATTGGGTTTAGGTAATTCGAAACTTTCGCAAATTCTCAATGGAAAGAGGAAGCCAGATGTTCTGTTTTTAAAAGCTGTTCATGAGAAACTAGGAATTGACGGCAATTTTATTCTAGAGAATATTGCGATATAGTTTGTGAGCGTAATTTACTCATCAACCCACCATTCCTTTATTGAACTTGTATCTGTCATTTATATAGAAAATTAATTTATCTATCCCCTAGATTAATAAAACAAAAAAACAGCTCTATTCATCATTCTGAAATCGACAGCTTTTAATGATGATCTGATATCTCAGCGAAAGACAGCTTCCCCCAACGATGAATCAGATTTTTTGAATCAAATTTACAAATAGCAGTGCAAGTAGCTTCTATAGTTTAATTCGTTTTTTATCCGTCATTACGATTGCAACGAAAACCTAGGGATTGACCTACTAAGATCGAGTACTTTTTGCCATTTATCATAATGCCAACACATACCTCAAATAAAATTCAGGTATTGACTTTTCCGGTGAAGGATCTTTGTGGCGTCCATCTTCAACCAATGGTCTAAGATCGTACCATACACATCTTTAAAGTCAATCTGTAATTTCAGGTCCCCTGCATCCAGATTCTGCAAATCGGGCGCTGCATTAA
>DATJDF010000517.1:0-15572 GCA_035497555.1 Arachidicoccus sp.
ATGGTTTTAGCTGCAAAGTGCCTTTGCCTCCTAAATTTACGACGATTGAATTGGAACACACTGCCTTGCTACCGTTATTTTTGGCGAAACATCACTGCCGTTATTGGTGACTAAGATTAAACTGAAGATAGATTGTCTGGGTCAATTGTGAAACTGAAAAAGAACGCGTAGTATCCATATGGGGAGTATTATATTTAAATTATCTTCATACACTACCTTAACCATTATATATTCAGCAGAAAAAAAACGGCTGGAAAGCATTAATTAGTCCGGCGTTTTTTTACATTAATTGGCACACTACTCCCTTTAAGTGGTCCGGTTCAGCTGGCATTTACGCGAGCTTCTGGCTCTTTTCAGATTTAATGCCGTCAATTTGACCAAGCGCCTTTTTAACCAGAGCATCTATTCTTTTTAGTTGACTTCAAGCCACTACCCAAAGAAACAACTAAATTACAAAAATAGAATGGGTGAGATAATTCAAAGACTATCCATTCTTAAACTGGGGTTCATACCTCATTTAGTAATATAAAATCCACCGTTAATTGGTGTATCATTGAGATTCCACTTTCATCTCGACGACAATATAATGTTCCACTTTATATTTGTCCCACTATTTTGAAGGTGGTATCCCATCTGCTTTCAAAGCACAATAAAACTGATACCCAGGTTGCCCGGGATCTTCATAAGGCAAAGAGTAAACAAATAACGGGACCGTTTTGTCAGTCGGTACTTTTCTAAAAACCTCATTTGTCACTAAACCGTCCCTCAAACTAATTGTAGACTATTTGCTCCCATGAAATAGTCAAATCGATATATATACCAGTGATCAGCTTTTCATTCAGGCAGCACCTTGCAGCATCAAAACTCAAATTAAAAGGTAGCTCAGGACTATAACCTTTGGAAAGCAATTCATGAAAAGTTGAGTATAACGGGAAACCCGATATCATTCCAGAAAGGTATCCATATGGTTTCAATTAATTAGCAGCAGGTACTTTTCCTAATGCCATCGAATTCGATGGAATTAAAATCAAAATGAATAAACAGCTCATTAATAGCAAAACTAAAAAAGAGCCCGTGGTATCCATATGGGAAGTATTATGTACAAATGTTCTTCACAGGTCGCCGCAACGCAAGAAATATTCATCAGAAAAAGCCCCAGCTAGAAGCATTAATCAAAATCCAAACAAATAGCCGGGGGTAGTCTTTCCCTTATCTCAATTTTATATTTACAGTTTGACCTTCCGACTGGATTTCAACAAATTCAGCAATCTTGTCATAATGAGCAACATTATAATATTTGCGGTCATAATAATCAGTGACTCCTCCATAACCGTTATAACCACTGCCAGTGTATTGATTATAGGAGCTAGTTTGACTCCATGGCAAAATGCCTTCTAAATAATATCTCCCAGGCTTTAGGTTCGGAAACGTAAACTCACCTACACTGTTTGTAATGGCCTCATATCTGTAATAGCTTGCTGCCGGATTGATATATACAAATTTCAGTTTCTTAGGATTCTCTTTTTTACGCAGTTCAAGATATTCCAGAAGATATGGCGTTACAGGAAATAGCATGATCTTTATCTTATTCGCATAAATCCGTTTTGAAAGAGGTGCTTTATAGCCAAATTTTGTTTTTGGCTTCGTAAACGCCACACCCTTAATGCTCGAATTGCCTCTGGCGAGCGCACGGATTGCCACCGTAGAATCAAAAGGCGTACTAGCGTATAGTCTTATCGTATCATCCCTTTCTGCTTGAACATATTGACCATTACTCGAAAAACTAGAAAACATAAGGCCTGCTGCAACAAGTAGAGTCTGAATACTTCTCATAAATTAATATTGATTGAAACGCCTGAAAATTGAACTCGTGAAAGAACTTTCATTAAATTCGACCAATTTTCAATATGCTGAAATCCATTTATATTCATCAATGACTGGAATTGTGCTTTTCCGAAAGTGTCACTGGTTTATCAAAATGGTTATTTTGTTAGTTATATTATATAATTGCGGCCCGTCGAAACGTCTTTTTTAAAGTTCTAAAGAGACATTTCCCACTAATATCTCACCTTTGGCACTTCCTTCTTTTTTCAATTCACCATCCACATAAATCTGCGCCTTTATGGTTGAATTAGCATCTACACCTGTAGCCTGCGCACTCAGGTATAAACCTTCCGTTCCTGCAGGCGCAGTAAGTATCTCACTAGCCCATTCTGTCCCACTTAGGCTTGTCTCACTTGTATTGTCATCCCCCACGCCGTAAACAGCCAACTGGATATCACATCCTGGCGAAGTGACAACTTTAAACTGGACCTTATGTGATTTTCCAGAAGGCGAATCTTTATCTTTACTGCAGGAAAAGATAAGGCAGCTAAGTGCTACAAACACACAAAACGAAAGAATGCTGGATGCTTTAATTTTCATTGATTAAAATTTTATAGATGAATTTTGAAAAATAACTCCGACTAATTTTCAACCCAAAGGTATTCTGGGGAACCCGCCCAGGCAATACCCATAAATAAGGGTTTTTTTATACCCTTTTTTAGGTATCTTTATTTAGTAGATAAAAAATAAACAAGATGTTCCTATCTTGCCAGTAATTCATGAAGAAAATAGTCTACCTATTATTCCTATTAGGATTCCTTCCGGTTTTCTCCAAGGGCCAATTCATTCCCCTGGATGAAAAAGGATATTTGGATAGTTTGCATCAAAAATTAAAACAACCCATTGACGACAGTACGAAAGCGCGGATTAATTATAATTTATCAGACTATTGGTCATCAAGAGACACTGTACAATCTAAGGTATATTTGCTTAAAGCCAAACAGCTGAGCGGAAACAACGCTTTCCTGAATGCAATATACTTTTACTATCAGGCAGGGTTGAGATTTGACCAAAATATAGCGGAAAGCCAGCAGTTGTATATGAAGACCGAGGCGCTACTCAAGCCAATAAGAAACACTGACGCTTACTATATTCGTGCAAAATTATGGAATAACTACAGTATATTAGAACAATATAAAGACAATAAGGAAGCCTACTTGCAGGGAATGCTGAATAAAGCACTTCCATTGGCCAAACTGTCCGAAAGAAATGATGAAATCGGTCTCCTTTATATTAATATTGGCCTGGTCTTTTCCAATGCCAAAAATTATAAGAAGGCAGAACACTATTTAACGCTGGGGCTGACCGCTCTGAAGCGAGGGCCGTATTATTCAGCATCGACCTTGGCTTATGGCTATTTACGCAATATAAAAAACCTTTTACTTGACAATAAAGAGCAACAAGCCAGATCTATGCTGGACAGCGTCTTTACCATTATTGCCCCTTACCCTAATTCAGACAATTTCCTGGATTATTACGAATATGAAGGCATGTACTACCGACTGGCCCGAGATTATAAAAATTCTATTCATTCCTTAGATAAAGGGATCGAAGTGGCGGAGCAGCTGAGTGCTGCCTATAACAAATACACACTTCAATTTCAGAAATATAAAACTTACTCAGATCAGGGCGATTTTAAATCAGCTAAAAATACACTTCTATTGGCGATGCAATACAATGGAATCTCTATAGCGCTCAACAGGCTAACCTGTTTTTATGAACTTGCGAACACTTACAGGCAACTAGGTGAATATAAGCCAGCATTTGCATGGTTGGAAAAATATGCATCTTTGCAGGATAGTCTTCACAAAGTAAATACCCTTGACAAATTAAATGCACTGGAAGTAAAGTACCAATCTTCAGAAAAGGAGAAACAAATACTTTCGCTTCAGGCGGAAAAAAGTGCAACTGAGCTTCAGGCGCAAAAACGGCTGTACACAAATCGGCTTTTGATTATTATTTGCATTTTCCTGGCTTTATTAATTCTAGGTGCGATCTATTATTATTGGCGCAACTCGAAACAAAAAGAACTTAACCATCAACAACAATTAAAGGACTTAGAACAAAAACAACAATTAAAAGTCACCCAGGCAATGCTGGATGGTGAGGAACGAGAAAGAGTTCGGGTAGCACGTGACCTTCACGATGGATTAGGCGGGATGCTTGCAGGTGTTAAATTAAATTTATCCGGATGGGCAAATGAACATGCGGAAGCACCACAGGACAAAGACTTAGGGAAAGTGATTGACCAATTAGACAATTCTGTATCCGAGCTTCGTCGAATCGCCCAAAATATGATTCCGGAAACACTTCTGAAATTTGGATTAGATCAAGCTTTAAAAGATCTGGTTTCCTTTTACATGCAGGAAAATCTAACAATAGATTTTCAGCCCTTTAATATTGGTACTAATATAACACTTTCTATACAACTGAATATTTATAGAATTGTGCAGGAGCTCTTTTCAAATACAGTCAAACATGCGAATGCCACCCAGGTCGTTTTACAATGCAGCCAGAACGAAAAGAATTTTCTGATTACTTTTGAGGACAATGGTCGTGGTTTTGAGCCGAATATATTAAATTCGGCCAAAGGCATCGGGTTAAACAACCTCAGAAGTCGCGTCGAATTTATGAATGGAAAAATAGAACTGATCACTGCGCCTGGTGAAGGGACCACCATCAATATAGAAATCGAATTAGATGCAAAATAATAAAATCAACATTGTTATCACAGAGGACCACCCTATCGTCATTGAAGGGCTGAAAACCATGTTAAGCAAAAAAGATGAATTCTGTATTGCAGGATCATTCTCAACTGGCCAGGAATTACTTGAATACTTGAAGTACCATGAAATAGAAATTATACTCCTGGATATCAGCCTCCCCGATATCAGCGGTCTCGAATTATGCAAAACAATCAAACTAAACTGGCCAAAGAGCATTATTCTGATTTTAAGTAATCATACAGAAAGAAGTATTATTATGCAATCCGTCCAAAATGGCGGCAGAGGATATTTACTTAAAAACGCCTCCATTACTGAACTGATAGAGGCTATTTATCGGGCCATTGACGGTCAGCTTGTTTATAGCAAAGAAATCCACGAAATCATCTCTAAACCTTCAGAAAAGGAACTGTTGGGTAATACCAATATAACCAAACGGGAAAAACAAATACTTTTAATGATCTCCGAAGGAAAAACCAGTAACCAAATTGCCCAAGAACTATATCTGAGTAATTTAACGGTGGACACGCATAGAAAAAATATGCTGCAAAAATTTCGCGTCAAAAATACGGCTGAGCTGATTAAAGAGGCTACCAGGCAGCAGCTACTCTAAGGTGATGACCAGCATTTGAAATACATAATTAATTGCATTACCCGACATTAGACTTTTTCCAAATCTCCCAAAATAGCGAAAACCTATCCAAACATGCTAAGCGTGTCAGGATTTCAAAGCACAACAACTATTTTATCAGGCCAAATCTGATATTTACCTCATGGCCTTTTTTGTCTTCTGGCCGTTCCAATGCGGCTATAACACCTAATTTATCCGGTCCAAATTGATATAGAGAAGGCCACAGCGCCTGTTTCCAATCCTTCTCGTATGTCTTCCTAAACCGCCAGGGTCGCTCGAAAATATTCCAGTTTTGGCCATAATCACTGCTTAGTGAGATGTTCCCTCTATTAGACGTTACGACCAGGGAGCCATCTGACATAGCAAGTATAAATGGAGCGCCCGTTTGATCAGGGATGGCGGTTCCAATGCCTGCCCTCCAATGGACCCCGTCACTACTTATTTTTTGATAAATATTACATGCCCGGGTTCCACAAACTTCATAAACGACCATAAATTTGTTGTTTTTCATTTGGGTGCAAACCGGCATTCCCGGTCTTGCGTTCTTATTTTGAGGGGCATATGCGACCCAGATCTCCTTCCCCCAGGTTTTCCCGTTATCTGCCGAAACCTTTTCAGAAATCACTTGACTAAAAGAAGGCGACTCGGTCACATGTTTTTCGTTGGCATAAAATACGGCCAACCGGCCATCTTCTAGTAAGATGCAGTGAGGTTCATAAACACCCTTATCTGGATTTCCTAAAGAACCAGGCGCACCTTCATTCCCGTCAATTAAACTCAGATAGCGCCAGCTGATTCCTCCGTCCTCACTCTCATAGACAGGCAAGCGGTAAGAAGATTGCCATCTTACTGACCGGCAGGTAAGTAAAATATGGCCATTCTTTATCTTGATCAGCTGTCCATTGTCCAAATCCCGTCCCGCATCTTTTAATCTGGCAATTACTTTCCAAGTATTTCCGTTGTCGGTGGACTTTACGATCTCTAATCTAAGGCCCCCGTTGGGATCCTGTCTATAACCTTTATTTGTGTTGACGGTATAGACGGCCAACCATTTGTTTTGACCTAATGAGAGCATCCTGCAGTACTGTGACCCGTAGGAGCTATCTGTAGGTTCATTAATCGCATTTATAGCCGGATTTATCGGATTTTGTTGCTTAGAGATATGATGAGATGATCGAACAGAAATTGTCTCGCCCCATTGGACACCTGAATGCTTTGGCGCCTTCACTTGCTGTCCGGTAACGAACCCGGTAAAAATTAATAGGATACCAAATAAGAGCAACCCATTTAGAACTCGACTATTCATTATTATTATTGATTTGGATTAAGTTACGCTTGCCTAAAAATAACAAATCCTAACTTCCAGTCAAAATATAAAACCACCATTGACTTCCTTAAATGTAAATCGTGATGGGGATATTCCCCCACTTTATCCCTTAGGGCCTCAAAAAATATACCCACATTTTCTGCCATATTTCGATGATCGATTGCCGTCCCGCCTCATTCAAGGGCAAATTTGCCACACTCCCTCACTTTATTAATCAAAATTCCCTGATAATCGCCTTCCTTTGGGGGCAAATATTTTAAACAATGCGCAAACTCAGTAAGCATCCGAAAAAACTATGGGTCGTCTATATTATTGTAATTATTGGATTCATTGGTCTACAATTTTTACAATCTTCAATACCAAACCCAGCAGTAACAGGTGATTTCAATGCCCCGTCAGAGGTAAAAAATATTTTAAAAAGGGCCTGTTACGATTGTCATTCCAACGAAACAGATCTAAAATGGTTTGACAAGATCGCCCCAGCCTCCTGGCTCGTTACAAATGATGTCAAAAAAGCCAGGGAGGCTCTGAATTTTTCAAATTGGCATAGCCTGACCGAGAAACAACAAATTGGCACACTCTTTACGGCGGTCAATTTTATCATGCTCAAGGAAATGCCATTAAAGCAATATACCCTTCTGCACCCGGATGCAAAGGTTACTCACTCAGAATTGCAGATTCTCGAGGACTATATTGCTGCTCTAACACCGGTTACATCCTCTGATTCAGCAGCGTTTATAAAAAGCCTTGTCAATTATGAAGATTTAAGAAGGTCCAATTCGAAAGCATCTTCAAGAAAAGTCCTTCCGGCTCCTAATGGGATAAACTATATTCAAGGTTACCAAAACTGGCAAGCCGTCAGTACAACTGACCGCTTCGACAATGGTACCATGCGCATTATTTATGCAAACCAGATTGCTGTTGACGCCATAAATAAAAATAATATAAGCCCCTGGCCAGATGGCGCCATATTCGCAAAAGTGCTCTGGAAACAGCTGATTGACAAAGAGGGAAATGTCACTCCAGGGGATTATATCCATTCAGAATTTATGATAAAAGATGCCAATAAATACAAAAATACAGATGGGTGGGGCTGGGCAAGATGGGTAGGTAGTGATCTCAAGCCGTACGGCAAGAATGCCGCGTTCGTCGCAGAATGTATGGATTGCCATCAACCTATGAAAGACAATGATTTTGTATTTACCATGCCTTTACAACACAAAAACAAACTCTAATGAAAAGTATACTTATTACTGTTTTCATCATCAACATGTGCCTGATATCCTGCGGAAGTGATCACAGTGCCAAAGAAGACCTAATTAATACATCCGCCTCCCTAACAGAGTCTCTCATTCCAGATATGGATCCACTTAATGGTAGGGTGATAACAACATTAATTAATAAAAAGCAAAAGACCATGTCAACCCTATACGGCAATGAAGCTGCTTTTCAATATGCCGATAATAAATCACCGGTTGATACTACTGGCTATCCTGGCGGAACTAAACTTGCTCTTGTTACATGGACCCAAAAGCCGGATCAACACTGGTTTGGTGCAAATATCCCGGGGAAAATACAAAAAATACAATTAATTGAATTTAAAGAGACCGCTTCAGGTATTCAACCTATCTATAGTGTATATTACGGCAGTCCACTTAAATTATCTAAGGAAGCCGATTCGGCCGTTACTGCAAAAAACCTTAATTTTATCATACACTTAAAAAGGTCTCTGATTCCAGAGTAAAGAATAAAAGCATGAAAGGAAGAAATTATCAAGAGTTATTAAAACTTTCTGACCTGCATATTTGGATTAGTGCCGTTTGTATAGGCACCCTGGCATCCATTCCAAAATTATTCAGGTTACGGATGGAGTTTGGCGAATTATTGATTGATATTTCAATTTCTTCTTTATTCACAATATTTGTCTGGTATTATAATCTTGCGAACCTGCCCGAACTTAGTGAAAGGCCAAAACAGATCAAATTTTATGGTAAGCGACTCGTCAAAAGCCTGCTAACAGGTATTGTTATAATGGTGCTATTCGTATCTATTCATCAAATACTCTTGCCAAAATACGAGCTGGAATCCATGCTAACGATGTATGAATTCCGGGGAATGATTATAAATATTATGATTAATCTGTTCCTTTATCTCATTTATCAAAATTATGTAACCAACAAGGTCAATACAGAACTTGAAAAAACGAAGTCCGACAATATCAACTCCCAATTCGAACTCCTCAAACAACAGATAAATCCCCATTTCTTATTCAATAGTTTAAACACGCTCAAATCCATGGTAGAAATGCAGGACGAAAAATCAGCAGACTATATTGTCATGCTTTCCGACTTCTACCGCTCCTCCCTTGAAAAAAGAAAGGAAAATTATATCAGTCTGGAGCAGGAAATTAAGGCTCTTTCTGCCTTCATATTTCTTTTGGAATCCAGATTTGAAGCAGGCATTAATCTAAAAATCGACATCCCAAAGCAATATAACAATTCTGTATTGCCCCCTTTTGCCCTTCAATTACTGATCGAAAACTGCATCAAGCATAATATCGTATCCCTGGCACAACCACTTTGTATAGATATCCATATTGAAAATAATCATATAATCGTCGAGAATAATTTTCAATTAAAAAGGTCCGTCGAGCAATCAACAGGAATTGGCCTTAATAATATTAAACAGCGATATCTACAAACATTTGGAAAGACGGTCCAGATTATTAAAGAACCCAATTATTTCAAAGTTAAACTGCCCATTTGCTATGAAGGTGATCATTATTGAGGACGAAATCAAAACGGCAAAGGCGCTGGCTAAATTGATAAAAGAAGTGGAAGAGTCGGCAGAAATTATTGCGACACTCCAAAGTATCAAAGAAACAATCAATTACTTTGATCAAACGGCAATGCCGGACCTGATTTTCATGGATGTACAGCTCTCAGATGGCATCTGTTTCGATATTTTTGAGGAAATAGAAATAACCTGCCCGGTTATTTTCTGCACCGCATTTGATGAATATGCCCTGGAAGGCTTCCAGGCAAATGGTATAGATTATATATTAAAACCATTTACCAAAGACACGTTAAAAAAATCCTTTGAAAAGATCAAAAAGCTAAAAATAGCCTTTCGACAGGAAGATGATACCAATACTATCCCAAACGCTCTTTCATTGAATGGTAAGCAAAGTTTCCTGGTATTTACCAGGAACCGTTACATTACGATTCCAACTACGCAAATAGCCTACTTTTTTATTAAAAATGATTTACCTGCACTCTTTACATTTAAGGAAGAGATTTATTTTATCAACGAATCCTTAAAGGTCATTGCGTCCCAGCTATCCCCTAAACAGTTTTACAGAGTGACCCGGCAATATCTGGTCAACTTTGAAGCGATCAAAGAGGTAGAACAATACTATGACCGTAAATTGTGGATTCACCTAAACCTGCCCAACTCAGAAAAACTGATCATTAATAAAAATAATACCGTCAGCTTCATGCGTTGGATGGCAACCCGGTAAGCTATAAAAAAAGAGTAAATTACCCGGTTATTATAGACAACTCAGATAAAACACTTCAACAATATAAAGGTCTTAATAATTGAGGGGATATACCTATAGAAAAAAAACCTAACTAAGTAGATACCATTTGTTTGGCAAAACGGATAAACTTTTTAATAAGTTCAAAATTCTCGCCTATTCGGGTCAGAAAATAAAAATCCCTTTTTATTTCAAGTCCCTGTATTTTAATTTCTACTAACTCCCCGGATCTCAATTCTTTTTGCACCGCAATCTGTGGCAAAAACCCTAAACTCAAGTCAGCCAGGATAAAATTCTTTAACGCTTCCGTTCCTCCAAGTCTGATTTTAGAATTCAGATCCGCAATAGAAATTTGCCTTTTTGAAAGTTCATGGGTCAACGCCGACAGCGTACCTGAACCAACTTCCCTCAACGCGATTTCGATATTCAAAAGCTCTTTCATTGTAATCACACTATTGGCTGCGAGTATACTTTTACCAGAACAGACCGCAATGACCTTATCTGATGTAAAATAGTCATGATTAATCAAGGTAATTTTATGACCCACTTCAACGATTCCAACATCAATCTGTTTGCTGATTAAAGCAGTAACTATATTTTCCGTATTCCGGTTCACCACCTGCATATTTACTTTTGGCACAGTTTTATGAAATGCGGAAAGAATTTGGGGCAAAATATAGAGTGAAACCGTGGTGCTGGATCCAATCTTTAAATTACCGGTAGCCCCTATATCATCATGGATCGTACTTACTTCAAATTCAATCTTTCTTTGTATTGATAAGGCCTCCTGGATATAAACATATATCTTTTCCCCAATCTCTGTAAGCTTAATAGAGTTCCCCTGACGTTCAAATAGCGCACAATTATACTGCGTTTCCAGTAATTGTATATGCCTGCTTACAGCCGGCTGGCTAATAAACAACTTTTTAGCAGCTTTTGAAAAGCTAAGATTAGAGGCTACTTCTAAAAAAACAACTGTAGATAATGATAACACGGGGTAATTGAATTAGGAATAGTAAAATTAATAATTCTAGGACGTATATCCCCATTTCATCTCTATTATTTTTACTTATAACACATCAGTAATAGGCATAACCTGCGGAACCAAAAAGCGCCTACTTTTGAACATCAATAATAACAAAATCATGCAATCACTATTCAAAAATCTAAAGTGCCCCAACTGTGGAACCCAATACTCTGGAGATATCATACATACAGTTTGCCAAAATGGGGATTGCGCGTCATCTCTTTTTGCAAATTATAACCTTTCACCATCAATAAAGAAGGAGCAATTATCTACCATGGGGCATAGTATGTGGCGATATGCTGCATTTTTACCTGTAATAGATTCAGAAAATATTATTTCTCTTGGAGAAGGATTCACGCCTATACTGCCACTTGTCCATCTCAGACACAAGGGCGATGAACAGCATATTTTCTGGAAGGATGAATCAGGTAATCCTACAGGATCATTCAAGGCCAGAGGCCTGAGTGCTGCATTATCAAAAGCCAGAGAACTGGGTATAAAGGAAGTTTCTATTCCAACGGCGGGCAATGCTGGCGGTGCACTATCGGCCTATAGTGCCCGGGGCAATATGAAAGCTCACGTATTCATGCCAAAAGCAACCCCAAAAATATTTAAGGACGAATGCCGATTATATGGCGCAAGCCTTACAGAACTTGATGGCAGTATCTCTGATTGTGGGAAAATGGCGGATCAGCTTTCTTCAGAAAATGGATGGTTCCAGATTTCAACGCTCAAGGAACCCTACCGGTTAGAAGGCAAAAAAACAATGGGCTATGAAATCGCAGAGCAATTTAACTGGAGATTACCAGACGTGATATTCTACCCAACAGGCGGCGGGACCGGACTCATAGGCATATGGAAAGCCTTTGACGAAATGGAAGCTATGGGCTGGATAGATAGCCAGCGACCTAGAATGGTAGCGGTTCAATCTACCAGCTGCGACGGCATTAGCCGTGCATTTAACGGCAAAAAGGAAGACAGCGAATCCATTGACAATGGTTTTACCATTGCCAATGGATTACGGGTTCCTAAACCATACGCTTCCAAAATCATCTTAAACATACTAAGCGTCAGTAAAGGAGCAGCAATAAGCATTAACGATCAACAAATAGAAATTGCCCTGAAGGAAATTGCAAATAAAGAAGGAATGTTAATCGCACCGGAAGGCGCTGCTTTATGGGAAGCCTATAAACAACTTAAAAATACCAATTGGATCCAGCCTGGCGAAAAGATATTACTACTGAACACCGGAAGCGGTTATAAGTATTTAGAAAACCTAAATGTTCAATAATCAATTAAGGATACCCATCCGTTTAAACCTAGGTAGGACTACACCATATCTTCTTCCAATGCCAATTTAAACAACCCAAGCCCATTTTATTCAATGGGATCCAGCAATTCATAATATAAATTTCTTGATAGAAATGGCTGCCTTTTATTAAAATCGGTCTTGATCTTCTGAGATGCAAAATAATCAACCCATTGTGCATCACGGCCAAAAGTATTATATAAAATCCGCTTGTTATAATCAAGTGATTTCAGGTAAGAAAGATCAGGTTTTTCCAGATAACTAAGATTGTATTTAGTAATTACCCAGCTCCAATTGACAGTACAGTTTACAACCAAAGCAATAAAAAAGACTTTCATCATAGAACTAAGCAGATAGATATTCGTCCTTGCCCTGATAATCCTATGAAAAGTATAGTATAATCCAATTATGCTTAATATTAGAAATATATACACCCCGATTCTTTTAAAAGTTAAGCCAAAATGCGCTATATACTCGGCATTTTTCAACACAGCAGAAATAATTAATAAAACATTTAAACATAGCCAGCAGAGTGCAAGCTTCTTCAATATTCCTGCTTTCGGGTCTTTATTATATCCAGATCTAAAATAAAGCATAATTACCCCAATCGCCATGATGATAGATAAAATAATGGTATTAATGCGCTGGTGAATTTCATCACTTAGATTAATATTAGCCTTGATTTGTGCATACTGCTCATAATTATAGATGAAGAGAAAGAAAACTAAAAGCAAATTGAGTGCGATTAGCGTGATTTCACCGCCTCTTCTGTTAAAATTTGCATCCCAAAAATAAGGAGCGTTTGCTTTTCCACTGAAATCTCCGGTTGTATTAAGCCCTTCATTCATTAAATTATTTACTTGCATCAGCATATTATGAGGCAGAACGAACCAATAATTAAACATAAAGTAAAACCCAAGGACTAAATAAAGGATAACCAACCACAAATCAAACCCTAAATGGATCTTAAAAAACAGATTTGCAAACAGATCGCTGCTTGCCGTATAAATAATAAGAAACAGGCTAATGATGCACAGTGGCACAACAATAAGACTGATTAATTTTCTACCATGACGCATATTTAATTTAAATGGCGGTATCCATTTCTTAAAAAAGAAGACCCTTACAATAAAAGTTCCTAAGCTGTAAGCAAATAACAATGGATATATTAATGGATTGAACTTGCCACTGGTGAGATAAAAGCCCAACACATACATACTTATAAATAAAGCCAGAAATGAAACTGCATCCCCATAATAGGTAAATGCCCCCACCGAAATTAAAATGGCCAGGGAAATAAGCCAAAACGGCCTTCCAGTCTGTTCCTTATTGAGCCCAATATATGACAGGATCCAAACGATCAGACAAAAAAGACCGCAATTAAACCCAGGCTCCTGCTCATAAAAAAGGGGCACAAAAAGAAGGGTGCAAATAATCAGTTTAAAAAAGCCGTTTAATGGTTTCATAGTAAAGTTTTTAAAAGTACTTTGAATCTCAAAGTTTTGGAACAAATTTTTTATTTTCTCTTTATTAATTTTTCAAGTAGTTCAAGATGTTCGGTAAATGCTTTTCTGCCCGACTGCGTGACCCGGTAGGATGTTTTCGGCTTTTTGCCAACAAATTCTTTTTTAATTTCTATATACGCTTTTTTCTCTAACGCAGAGGAATGACTGGCAAGATTACCGTCCGTAATCTGCAGGAGATCTTTTAATTCAATAAAATCCACCCAGTCATTGACGATAAGGATCGACATGATACCAAGGCGCACCCGACTCTCAAATTCTTTATTTAGAGATTGAATATTTATCATTGCTTCGTAAACTGAGAAAATTATGGGTACTTCCTGTACATAAGGAACCCGTAAATAATATGCAATAAGCCAAAACCCACTGTCCAGAAAATTAATCCATAGCCCAGCCAAAAACAGGCTATGATACCCAGAAGTAATTCTATGAGTCCCAAATAATATATTTCGGTATAGGTATATTTGCTGGCGTTGATAAGTGCCAATCCATAAAATACGAGTGTTGCAGGTGCCAGTAGAGCAAACAACCCATGATGGATAAGGGCCAGGCAAAAAAGTCCACCAGCCCCTAAAGGAACGCAAAGGTTGATAAGCAGGTATTTAGTTGTATTCGTCCAAACTTTAAGTCCCATACGCCTGCTTTTGCGCATCGTAAAATAAATGCCGGCACCCAATGAAATACCCAGGATGACGATCGCCGTTATAATTAGCTGATTCAAAAATTCGGGAGAATATACATCTCTTTCAGCCGATAGATAGTCACTGCCCTGTTGGTGAAAAAGATAAAAGGTGAATACAGCACCGAGTAAAGCAATCACCCCTGCAGCAATGCCAGACATCCCGCTTAAGGAAATAAACCTGGAAGAGCGTTCCATCATGGAACGGATAGCGGTTAAATCATCTTGATACTTATTTTCAGTCATAAAAAGTACTTTGAATTACAAAGTAAATATAAGAAATGGATATAACCAAATAAAAATTACATATTCTTGCACCATTCCGCCGCCTGTGCTTTCTTAATATAGGTTATTTTCAGGCGACGATCTTGGGAGTACCTTTGTGTTCTAAAAGTGAAAATTATGGAACTAGGCATAAGCATGTTTGCAGATTTGGCATTCGATCCGGCAACTGGGATAAGGCAACCGGCCGGCCAAAGGCTACAGGATTTATTGGAGGAGATAAAGCTTGCTGACGAGGTAGGGCTCGACGTATTCGGGCTCGGGGAGCATCACCGTCCTGATTACGCTGTCTCCGCACCAGAAATTGTACTTTCTGCCGCCGCGGCAATTACTAAAAACATCAAACTGGGAAGTGCCGTAACAGTACTTAGTTCAAACGATCCGGTCAGGGTTTATCAAAACTTCGCCACGCTGGATCTGATTTCAAATGGTCGTGCAGAAATAATTGCCGGAAGAGGCAGTTTTATCGAATCCTTCCCCTTATTTGGCTATAACCTGAGTGATTATGACCAACTTTTTGATGAAAAACTGAAATTGCTAATGCAAATCAACCAACAGGAACAAATCAGCTGGTCCGGTAAATTCAGGGCGCCGCTTGTTGAGCAAAAAGTACTGCCCAGGGCTAAAAATGGGGCTTTGGATATCTGGA